>JABMRO010000371.1 GCA_013202635.1 Planctomycetota bacterium | reverse complement strand
GCGATGCAGAGCAGTAATGTCAGCACGCAAACAAATAATACCTTTGATTTAAATCTTTTCATAACTTAAGTCCTCCTGAAGAAGAAAAATTTCTGTTAGTTTCGACACGTTTTTTTCCGGTCATATTAATAAAATCGCACAAAACAAGACTAAAGTTAAGTGCCACCGCTGCTGCCAAATGTAACGTTCATTTAACGGGGGAAAAAACAAAAAATAAAAGGTAAACATTGTTGCCCCTCCTCACTAAGTCTATTGCCCACAAGCAATAAGATACCATATTATCGTCTTAAAATCAAGTGAAAATTAAAGAATAACCCGTTTTTTTATCTGTCTGAAGTACAGGGGTACTAACTTTCTTTCTAACAAGCAGATACAAAGAAGAGTGGTAAAATTTAGCTTCTCTTGCCGTATATTTTGTTTGGATCGTAGGCCCTATCTCCGATAAACTCCAGCTTCTTGTTCGTGTTATTCTTTAATGCGCGGTAAAAGCAGGTCCGATAACCTACATGGCACTGGCCGGCATCGACCGTTACTTTGAGAATCAGGCAGTCCTGGTCGCAATCGACTAATATTTGTTCAACTTTTTGGACGTGGCCGCTTTCTTCACCCTTCTTCCAGAGTTTTTGTCGTGACCTGCTGAAGTATGTGCCATAGCCGGTTTGGATTGTAATCTCAAGTGCCTGCTGATTCATATAAGCGACCATTAATATCTGGCCGGTCTGGCTGTCCTGCGCTATAGCTGTTATCAGGCCCTTATCATCGAATTTAGGAATAAATTCTACGCCTTCCTCGATGTCTTTGTTTGTACTCACGTCTCTGGTCTCCTAAATTGTTATTTTTTACTGTTCTTGCCAAAATGAATCTTACCCGTTATTATCTGCGAAAACAAGTTTTTTCAAGGCAAGCTGCTTAAATGCCCAAGACGAAAACCAAGAAAAGTAAATACATCTTCCTGTTTCTGCGTGTTTTGGTTATTGCCGCTGGAGTCGTTTGGGTGATAGTGTGGATATTTCATGGGCGGAGATGGAGCAATTTAACCTCGATTTTTCGTCAAATGAATTTGGGCGTTTTCGCGATACTGCTCAGTGCTTTTGTCATCTGCCAGGCCATAGTGGGATTTCGCTGGTGGCTGTTGCTTAGAACCCAATCTATCTTAATAGATTTAGGAGCTGCCGTCAGGCTGAATTTCTTAGGTCTTTTTTACAATAATTTCATGCCAAGTTCGGTGGGAGGAGATTTCCTTCGGGCATGGTATGTTACCAGGCACACCGATAAAAAGTTCGAAGCGGTTTTGAGTGTATTTGTTGACCGGCTTGTTGGGCTCTCAAGCACATTGATAATCGCGGCTTT
Organism: Planctomycetota bacterium; assembly: GCA_013202635.1. GTDB lineage: Bacteria > Planctomycetota > Phycisphaerae > Sedimentisphaerales > Anaerobacaceae > NIOZ-UU13. The sequence continues at coordinate 13,005 of JABMRO010000371.1, read as the reverse complement.
TTTCTATACGCTTTTCATGCGAACCCACTCGGATGCGGTAACCTTCACCGGCCCGACCGGTTCTTTTAAGTTTCTTGCTGAATATAAGCGGGTTATTATTACACTGGTCGTGATATTGACGGTTGTTTTGGGCGGACTGTTGTTGCACAAGAGGGGCAGGGCCTTGTTGCGAGTGGCCTGGCTGCATATTCGAATCCACGGTATCAGGGCGATTGAAAAGCTTAAAGATGCGGTGCGTGTTTACTTCAGCAAACCCCTGACGATTCTTGCGGCGTTTGGGCTGACTGTTTTTATACAGATTATGTTAATAACAGGCTTCTGGTTTCTTGGGAAGAATCTGGGGATTACCGCAGACCTCAGATATTACTATGTCTTTTTCACGCTGACGTGGGTATTGGGAACCCTGCCTGTCAGTATCGGCGGGGCTGTGGTGGTCGAAGGCACACTCGCCTACCTTTTTATCCATTATGCTTCTGTCGAAGCCGAGGCCGCGCTGGCTCTGGTTCTCTGCCAGCGCATAATATGGATTCTTGCCTCACTGCCGGGGGCGGTGATACATTTGGTTGGGGCTCATTTGCCAAAAGACTTTTTTGTTGACTATGATAAGCCGGTAGTTTAATCTATGGCGATCTGGGTAAAAGCCGTTTTGTTGGCGGCTTTTGTTGCGTAAAAACAGATAAATTGATAAATAATAAACAGGGGCTGTTGTTATAGTTTTCGATGGCGGGAAGGCTTAAAAGTTATTTTTTCCGTGGTTTAGCGGTACTGTTGCCGACTATTCTGACAATCGGGATATTCGTCTGGGGCTACCAGTTCATCCAGGGCAAAATCGGTATCCATATAAATCGCGGCCTGGTTCGCTTAACAATGTTTTCAAGGTCTTGAGTGGAACGCAGATAGCAGTGAAATAGCTAAGCAAACCTGGAGAAATTTCTGGATCGATGGATGGGGATCTATAGCCGGTTTTCTTATAGCTCTGATTGCCGTTTGTGTAATCGGCGCAATATTGGCCAGTGTCGTGGGCAGGACCTTGTGGCGAATGGTCGAAAAGTTCATAATGAACACGCCCGTTTTAAGTAAGGTTTATCCCTATGTGAAGCAAGTTACCGATTTTTTGTTTGCGCAGGAAGAGCAGGAAAGGATACCTTTCTCAAGAGTTGTTGCGGTCGAGTATCCGCGACAAGGTATATGGTCTGTTGGTTTTGTTACAGGCTCCGGACTTGAAAAGGTCGTGGACAATGTCAGAAAGGAATTTCTTACGGTTCTTATACCGACTTCGCCGACACCATTTACCGGCTTTGTAGTAATGGCGCCCAAGGAGCAGACCATAGATTTGGATATGACAATAGAGGAGGCGTTTAGGTTTACAGTCAGTGGTGGAGTTATTACTCCGGGTCAGAAGCAGAATATGGCTGCTTTACCGCAGCCTGAGACGAAAGTTCAGGAATAAAAATGGAATTTGTTTTCGATTCTAAAAAAACAGTTAAGGAGAATAATATTGCTTTTTACAATCAGTGGTAAACATGTTGAAATAACGGAAGCTATCAGAAAGCACGCCGAAGAAAAAACTTCCAAGCTTCCGAAGTACTACAGTAGTGTCAATCAGGTCGAAGTGATTATAGACGGAAATCAGGGCGGCAGTAATACCAGCGTTGAGATAATTGCCAGAGCCGAGCACAGCAAGGTTTTCGTTGGCACCGAAACGGGTGAAGATGCTTACCGTTGCATTGATATGGCCGTCCATAAGCTTGAACGACAGCTCAGAAGAGCAAAGAGTAAAGAACGGGATAATAAACACACAGCCGGTCCGGAGCTTACGTAGGTTGGTTCTTGTGATGTGTGCTTTGATTTGGTCTGATAGGCTATTGTGGATTATTTTGGGCTGATAAGATGAAATTTGAAGATTTTGTCTGTTTTAAGGCGGCAATTCCGGAATTCCAGGCCCCCGACCGGGATGGTGCTATAGCGGAGCTTGTTTCCTCACTTGACCGGGCCGGTAAGCTCGGAAACAGTAATGCTAAAGCGATTACCAGGGCTGTGATTAAAAGAGAAAACGAAGCGAGCACGGGGATGGGTAGGGGCGTTGCCGTTCCGCATGTCAAACATAAGGCTGTTAAAGGTGTAATCGCTGCGATTGGGCAGAGCAGTGCAGGTATTGAATTTGCCGCTTTGGACAAACAGCCGGTTTACTCGGTAATACTTTTAATCAGCCCTGTCGATGATCCGGACAAACATTTACAGGCGATGGAGAATATTTTCAGGCATTTGCAATATGAGAAATTCCGCAAGTTTCTCAGGCACTGCCGCAGCGCCGAGCAGATTGAAGACCTTCTAAGGGAAGCTGATGAAGGCTCGTCTTTGTTTTAAGTAGTAATGTTGATTTACTGGCCGTAAGGAGTGGTCACGGGACCTGAGAATGCAGGCAGAGCAGGATTCATTGGAAAAAGTGGTTTGTGAAGCGGAAGTTGAGATAAAAAACTCCGATGGTCTCCATATGCGCCCTGCAATGCAGTTTGTTGATATCGCAAACCAGTTTAAAAGTGATATTACTGTCAGGAACAGCAAAACCGAGGTGGACGGAAAGAGCATAATGCAGATGAGCATACTCGCTGCGACTTGTGGGACCAAACTGAAAATCAGGGCCGAAGGTTCGGATGCCCGCAAAGTAATCAGCGCGCTGCGGGAACTTGTGGAAGAAAAAATGTTTGGTGAGCCGGCGCCGTAAAATTGATTCCGCCAAAAGACGGTAGATTCCGCCTCTGGCGCCTTTGAATACGATATTGATTATTGGTTCCGCCGTGAGCGGATCTGCTATATTGAATTATTGAATATGGAAATTAAAAAGGGGATAGCTGTTTCGCCGGGCATATCCATTGCCAGGGCGATGATTATAGATTCCGAAGATTATCGGATTCCCCGCCGTGCAATAGAGCCTTCACAACTAACGGCTGAGATTCAACGTGTGAGAAATGCCTTCAAGGATGCTATCAGCGAATTAACCGAGCTTGAGGCGACACACGGTAAAACCAAGGGAAGTAAGATAAAAGATATTTTCGCTGTGCATCTGCGTTTTCTGCACGACAGAAGCCTGCGAAAGAAGATAACCGATTTGGTTCACTCCGAATCGGTAACGGCAGAGTATGCCGTATCCACCGCCCTTCGTGAAATTGCGTCGCATTTTAGCAAGGAAGAAGATGCTTATATTAGTGAACGGGCGGCGGATATTTATGATATTGAAAGGCGTTTGCTCATACAGCTTCTTGGCAAGAAGCGCGAGGATGTCGGGCATCTGACCGAAGAGGTTACGATTATTGCCAGGGAATTGAGCCCTATTCAAACCGCCGGCTTCGACAGGAACTTTGTCAAAGGTATTGCAAGCGACGCAGGTGGACGAACCAGTCATGCCGCTATTGTTGCACGCTCTTTAGGGATCCCTGCGGTGGTGGCACTCGAAGACCTTACCGAGTCTGTCAGCGGTGGGGATACAGTCATTATCGACGGCAATCGCGGAATTGTAATTGTAAATCCTGACCAGCAGACAGTCCAGCAGTACCTGGAGTACTCGAAGGAGTTTGCAGAGCTTGAGAACAAGCTCGATGCAATAAGAGAAAAGCCCGCTGTAACACGCGATGGTGTGAAAATCACATTGCTGGGCAACATTGAATTTCCCGATGAGGCCGAGACCGTCCTGCAAAAAGGCGGCGAGGGTATTGGCCTGTACCGTACCGAGTTTCTGTATCTTAACATGCGAACCGAGCCGACGGAAGAAGACCATTATCAGGCCTTTGCCGAGACCTTGAGGATTATTAGCAACAGGCCTGTGGTAATAAGGACTTTGGACCTTGGAGCGGATAAATATACTCAAAGGAAGCGTTTTGCTCCTGAGCCGAACCCGTTTTTGGGACTCAGGTCAATAAGATTTTGCCTGCAGAATCTTATGATGTTCAAAACGCAGTTGCGCGCGATTTTACGGGCCTCGGTTCTCGGTGACGTCAAAATAATGTTTCCGCTGATTACAAATCTGCAGGAACTCATGCAGGCGAAGATGATTTTGCGGGACGTTATGGAAGACCTCGACGATGAATCCATAGCATACAACAGGGACATTAAAGTGGGCATTATGATTGAAACTCCGTCGTCGGCTTTGACTGCTTTTTCGCTTGCGAGGGACGTGGACTTTTTCAGTATCGGAACGAATGACCTTACTCAATATACATTGGCCGTTGACCGGGGCAACGAATTGGTCTCTCACCTGTATTCCTCGGCGGACCCTGCGGTGCTCCGGCTTATCAGGACCGTTATTCAGGATGCCCACAAGGCACAGATAGACCTCAGTGTTTGCGGCGAGATGGCCTCTGAGCCGGAGTACGTTATGCTGCTGCTGGGCTTAGGGATTAGAACCATTTCCCTTACCGCGCCGATGATACCGGAGATAAAGCAGGTTGTCCGCTCGGTAATAATAGAAGACTGCAACAACGTGGCCAGAAAGGTACTTGGTATGAACTCCGAAAGGCAGATTTCAAACTACCTGCGTGATGCCGCAAGAAAAATCCTCCCCGAGGCCTTTTAGAAAGAAAAGATTAGACAAATCGTTAATCGAAAATTATTACGTTGTTCATATTCTGAATATCGTATTGTAAACGTTTCGTATGCTTATTCGGCAGTCTCTTATTTCCTGGCATATACGTTTATTCGCCGAAATGTTTCAAAGAACGTTTCATCATCCTGACGTGTCTCTTCAATCATTCTTTGGACTACGAAGTCTCTGAACGCCTGTCTGTCTGATTGGTCAATACATTTTAGAAAGGGGACAAGGCTCGGCTGCTCTATCCATTTGGTCATAGTCTGCGAATCCGGAAAATAGTGGTCGGCATTATCTGCCCAGACCCTGATATCCCGGAACGGAAACTGTCGCACAATAGTCTCATATTCATCCACAGTCGGCATGAACCAGGGCCACACAAAATCAGAAAAGTACTTTGCATAGCGGGGCTTTTTCATTGCCGTTTTGACAATAGCGAAGAAGTTGGAGCAATTGCCGGACCCTGCAAAGTTAAATCTGACAACACCGTCATTTCGCAGACTCCGCCATACTTTTCTCAGCAGGGCGTTGTGGTCCTTGATCCAATGGACAGTTGCATTGGAAAACACCAGGTCAAATTCGTCCTTGAAATCCAGAGAATTGATGTCCAGCAGCAGGAAAGACAAGTTATCTTTCCGATACTTTTGGGCGACCTCAATCATTCCACTGGAAGCATCAATACCCAGAACGCTTCCTTCTGGTACAAGCTCAGCTAATTGTGCTGTGAGCCTGCCGTCGCCGCATCCCAAATCAAGAATTCGCTCATCACCCCTGAGACTCAGCTCTGAAATGAGCCTTTCGCCCCATTCCTTTTGGTGGGCTGATGCTTTCTCATATTTCCTGCTGTCGAATTCGTATGTCATATTATTTCATACCGAGTTTTTTCCCTTTTTCCAGTAAAGCTATAGATTCTTCTGTTCGCCGCTATCCGAAACATAACGCCTCTTCAACTGCATCCTCATAGTCAATCGTTGGCTTACGTGTCTCTTTCTTGTAGAATATTAACCATACCCCGGCCTCTCCGGCATGATGCTCAGTCAGCCAGTTGCGCCATTGCCCTCTGTCGGTAACGTATAACTTTTTCATTATTAGCTAACTCTCAGTTTATCGGCACAGCATACGCGGCGGCCGGGTGCAGATGCCGGTTCGGCAATCGGGATTCAAGGCTGTTCTGCAATCTTATCGTTTTGCCAATTCCCGCTTGCCTAATCGATATTATGGTCGGGGTTGTTGTCAAAGGCAAAAGAAAAAATAATGCTTGTTTTTCGGGCACATTTGGCCATAATGCTAAGCTGTATGTATAAACGCTTTTAAGGAGATACGCGTATAGCAGTTTCGAATGAAACTATCATGCTGGTAATAAAATTCAGAATAGGGGGGCCTCTGAGGTTTCTCTCGCACGCACAGACCCTTAGCGTTTTTCGGCGGGCATGTGTTAGAGCTGGTATAGAACTCCGGTACAGTCAGGGTTTCAATCCTCGTCCGAGATTGTCATTGCCCCTGCCCAGATCCGTAGGAGTCGCCTCGGATGATGAGATGCTGTGTCTTCGGATACGAAAGAGCACAAGGCCGCAGGAAGACTGCATAAGCACACAAGTGCATAATAGCATCAGTGCACAATTGCCGCAGGGCTTCGAGCTGTTTTCGGTAAGTGTTGTTGAAACGAACACATCATTTCAGCCTTGTTCGGCAACATATATGCTGACGGTGCGGAAAGAGTATCTCAACGAGGAATTGAAGGCGACGATTAAACGCTTGTTGGCAAGTGAAAATCTTGGAATTCAGCGGCGGATAACCAAAAAGAAATCGAGAATCAGGACTCGGGAACCGATAGTAAAGAATATTGATGTCAGAGGTTTTTTGGAATCGATTGAATTGGACAAGGACGGTATAATTGTTAAATGCAAAATCACTCCGGCCGGTTCGATACGTGTCGAGGAGATTTTGAAGTTGCTTGAGTTGGATGTGGAAAAACTGGCGTTACCAGTTAGACGTACAAATGTGCAATGGAAAAACAATTGACGATAGTAAAAGAATTGGCACCTTGAGCCATAGTAAATAATCAATAGAAAATAATTAAGAACAGCGGGAAAACGAAAATGTCAAGAGAGATGCTCATAAATGTTGCGGAAAGCGAAGAGTGCCGCGTGGCGGTCATCGAAAACGGTTCGCTTGAGGAACTATACATCGAAAGGGCGAGTCTAAGCAGCCACGTCGGTAATATCTATAAAGGGAAGGTGGCGAATATTGAATCCGGCATCCAGGCGGCCTTTATCGACTTTGGGATAGGCAAAAACGGTTTTCTTCACATCAGCGACCTGCACCCGCGGTATTTTTCCAAGTCAGGCGGTAAGCATGCTGAGAACATTGGACGAAGGAAATCGCTGAAAGAGCGGCCGCCTATTCAGGATTGCCTTCGAAAAGGGCGCGAGCTTGTCGTCCAGGTAACAAAAGAAGGCTTGAAGACCAAGGGTGCTACCCTTAGCACATATCTTGCTTTGCCGGGTAAGTATCTGGTTATGATGCCATGGATGAGAAAGCATGGAGTTTCGCATAAGATTGAGGATGAGGACGAGCGCAAGAGACTCCGCCAGATTCTTGATGACAGTAAACCGCCGAAGGGGCTGGGCTTTATTATCAGAACCGCTGGAAAGGAATGCTCGAAAAGGGATATACAAAACGACCTGAAGTATCTCGGGCGGCTGTGGAGAACTATTGAAAAACGGTTGGACACTGAAAAGTCGCCAGGCGAGATTTATCAGGAATCGGATTTGGTTATCAGGGCGATGAGAGATGTCTTTAACAGTAAGATTAGCAATATAATATGTGATTCCGAAAGCGTGGTTAGAAAAATCAGGGAATTTTTTGCAATTGCCGCTCCGCGTTTGAAACGAAAAGTAACGTATTATGACAGCAAAGTTCCGCTGTTTCACAAATATAAGATTGAGGATGAGATTGCAAAAGTCCAGTCTCGCAGGGTCGAGCTTAAAAGCGGTGGCTCAATTATCATCGAGCAGACCGAGGCATTGGTTTCGATTGATGTCAACAGCGGCCGGTATCGCAAAAAGGAAAACGCAGAGCAGACTGCTTACCAGAGCAATATTGAGGCGGCCGCTGAAATTGCACGTCAGCTTAGATTGAGAGACCTTGGGGGGCTCATAATTTGTGATTTTATTGATATGCGTAATGCAAAACACCGAAAGGCTGTGGAAAAGGTCTTTCGAACCGCCGTCAAGGTCGCCGACCGTGCCCGTTCGAGGATATTGGGCATAAGCAGGTTCGGGGTCGTGGAAATGACTCGCCAGAGAATGCGCCCCTCGTTGCAGTTGGCCACATATCTGGCATGTCGGCATTGCGGTGGTACGGGGATTGTAAAAAGTCATGAGTCGCTGGCTATTGAGCTTATTCGACTGTTGCACTTATCGGCATCGAAAGACCATATAAAACGTATCGAGCTGTTTGTCTCGCCCGAAGTTGCTGATTATCTCCAGAATACCAAGCGGGCCGCGATTACACAAGTTGAGCAGTTTAACGACAAACGTGTAGTTATTCACGCTGCATCAAATTACGCCGGAGAAAAACACGATTTGGTCTGTTACAACCAGCGGGGAAGTGTGGTAAAACTATAAAAACCATAACTGCTAATCCAAAGTAAATAGCCGGTGGTAAATAATCGATTGATATGGGGCCGATACGTGGAATTTGACCTTGAATATGCGCGAAAAGTAATCCGGGCCGAAGCCGATGCGATAAGCTCTATCACACCGATTGTTGATGCCTCTTTTAAGCAGGCTTGCGAGATGATTTATAATTGCGGCGGCTCCTGCATAGTAAGCGGAATCGGCAAGGCCGGTATAATCGGTCAAAAGATAAGTGCTACTCTGGCTTCGACAGGAACCCCCAGTCACTTCCTTCACCCTGCTGAAGCCGTCCACGGCGATTTGGGCAGGCTGCGGGAAACCGATATTGTAATAGTCCTCAGTTACGGCGGTGAAACGGACGAAGTTGTTCGGCTGATAAATCTGGTCAAGAAGCAGGGAATTAAACTGATTGCGATAACCGGCGACATCGACTCAACTCTATGCAAGTATAGCGATGTGGTGCTGTGTATGGGCCTGATGAATGAAGCCTGTCCGCTGGGCGTTGCCCCGAGTGTTTCTACCACCTGTATGCTTGCGGTCGGTGACGCCCTTGCCTTTACCCTTATGAAAGCGCGTAAATTCAACGTTGAGGATTATGTTAGGTTTCATCCCGGCGGCTCGCTCGGCGCAAAGTTAATGACCGTCGAACAATCGATGATGTTCAGGCCGGGCGAAAAATTACCTCTCGTTGAACTTGATGATACGATAGAACAATTGCTTGAAAAAACCAGCGATATAAAGCGGCATGGAGCTGTGATGGTTGTTGACAAAAATGGCAAATTGGCCGGGATAATCACCGATGCCGACATTCGGCGCCTCCTGACGCAGCGCACCGCCGGTGCCTTTAAATGCAAAGTCGGTGATGTTATGACCGCCGATTGCAAGAAAATAAGGGCCGATGCTCTTGCCGCAGAAGCGACGGCCATTTTCCATAAATACAGAATTGATGAGCTTCCCGTGGTCGATGCCGACAACAAACCCCTCGGCCTCATCGACGTACAGGATATCGTAACAATTAAAGTCGTAGGATAAAGTTTCATGTTGCATTATACCTGATACGTATCACGGGAACGAAATACGAGATACGAAATGAATATAAACCTTGCAGACATTGAAATGTTGGTTATGGACGTTGACGGCGTCCTCACCGATGGAACGTTGATAATTAATGCCGATGGCACCGAAAGCAAATCCTTCAATTCGCTGGACGGCCATGGTATTCGAATGTGGCAGAGGGCGGGCCTTAAGGTTGCCATAATCAGCGGCAGAGCATCAGAGCCGACACAATTGCGGGCCGAGCAGCTTCAGATTGAATATGTCTTTCAGGATTGCCACCATATACTGCCCGTCTTCGAGAAGCTTCTTGAGCAGATTGGTATTTCGCCGGACAAGGTCGCTTACATAGGAGATGATTTGACCGATTTGCCGGTAATAAGGTGCGCTGGCTTCGGGGTTACTGTTGCCAATGCCGTCGATGAAGTTAAGCAGTATGCTGATTATGTAACCACCAGCCCTGGCGGCAGCGGAGCTGTGCGGGAAGTAATAGAATATATCCTGAAAAACAGCGGCAGATGGCACCAGCTTTTAACCAGATACCTGCCTTGAGCATGAAATGGAGTTGTTAAAATGCGAAAATTCTATATAGGTTTTATTTCGCTGGCGGCGGTACTTGTAATATATCTGCTCTATAGCCTTCTGGGCACAACGACTCCGCCCGGTACCGGCAGGCAGGCCGATTTCATTGACACTGTTGCCGACAGTAACATGAGTGAGTTTGAAAATCAAGTAGGCAGGATTGGTGATGTTGGAGTGGGAACTGTTCAAAAGGCCAATTTTATAACTCGCAACGAGAACCAGGAAGTTGTACGCGAAGTTGGCTTCGAAAGGTTTCTGAGCAAGTCAAGAGATATATGGGAAACTGAAAAGCCGTTTATAAATATCTATCGGCGCAATTTTATATGCAGAATCACCGCTGATACTGGAACAATCCTGGTCGAAACCGCTGTGGGCAAAACAACTCCTAAGGATGCGACATTTACCTCCAATGTAGTTGTCCATATTGTGCCTGTCGGCTCCGGCGGCGTCAAAGAAAGCTATATTTATCTTGACGACATAACCTTTCTTAGTGAAAAGTCCCTGCTTTCAACGGCCGATTCGGTCAGATTCGTTTCAGAGGATGCTCTGATGCTCGGTACGGGGCTTGAGCTTGTCTATGATGATCTGCTGGAGCGTCTTGAATACTTATGGATAATTGATTTGGACAGCCTGCATATTAAAAGCTCGCAGACAGCTTTTCTTTCGGGCTCAAAAAAGCAGGCCGAAAAGCCGGCTGATACCAATGGCCGGGCCAAAAATCAACAACCGAAAGAACCTGCTGTCACTTCTGATAAGACGACAGCACAAACCACCCTTACTCAACCGGAGCCTGAGCAGGTAGAAGGCGAATACTACAATTGCGTCTTTAGTAAAAATGTGCTTATTGACAGTCCTGAGCAATTGGTCTTCGCTCAGGATAAAATTTTTATAAACGACATCTTCTGGTCAAAGTCGTCAAGCAGCCAACCCGACGAAGCTGACACGGATGCCCAGGCTGCCTCAGCAGCCCAGCCAAATAATACTGCCAAAGTTGCCGAACAAAGCCCGCGAAGTGCTGATAACGCCGATACAAACAATGTTACTGTTGCAAAGCCCGGCGAGCCGAACGAATCACCTGATAAGGCGCAGGATATTGTTATAACCTGTGGCAACGGTTTCATAATTGCCCTCAAAGATTCTCCGAAAATACTTGAAAAACTTGCAAAGACAGCTATAGGCACAACTGGCCCGGCTTACCGGCGCCCGGAAAAGTTCGACCGGGCCGAAGGACGAAAAACGTTCCTTTCTCGAAGAATAGACTACAACGCACTTACCGATAATGTTATTGCCACTGGCGCATCAGAGCTTGAATTTTATACCGCTGGCTTAGGTCAGACCGACCCCAACAAGCCTGCACTGCCCGTAACAGTAACCGCTCAACAACAGGTCAGATTTCTGCCAGCCTCGAATCAGGCTGTCTTCGAAGGAGATTGTCAGGCCGAAATGATTCAGACAGATCCGAACTTCCTGCAGCAATACACACTCCTGGCTCCGAAGCTTACTATAGACTTAACCAAAGATACGAATGACCGGACTTCTGCATCAACCCCCGGTATCGAGCATTTCACCGCCGACGGTGGATTGGTCAGGCTTCAAAGCCTCAAAAAGGCAGGGCAGAAATTACTCGGCTGGATCAAGTTAGAATCCCGCAAATTCGACTATGACCCCGGCAACTTGTTTGTAGCGACCGGCCCCGGAATAATAGAAATGGATAATTCCAAAATCTCCCCTTCCACAGCCCAAACCGGTAAATTCAGTTTGCGCAAGCCATGTTATGCTGTTGTGCGTGAATATGAAACCTTGAAATATTTCATTCAGGAAAATCGAATAGTCGCTGATGCTGCCTCGGAAGGTCTGATTATAGATTACTTCCCTGTTGTCAATGGCAAGGTTCAATTTGACAGGCATGCTACTGTCACTACACCTCATTTACAGGTCGATCTTATCAAAACCGCTTCCGGACAATCAAAACTTTCGACGCTCAGTGCCACAGGTGGAATTGTATATGAGGACCAGGATAAGCTGTTCGAAGGCAGCAGTTTATTCTACGACGCCGGCAAATCTTTAGTCACTGTCCACGGCGACCAGCTCCGGCCGTGTTACTACAACAATGCATATGCTGGTGCAATCGAGTGGGACTTAAAAACCGACAGCATCAAAACTGATGTTGCCGGCCCGGCTATTTTGCAGCTAAAATAAACCCACTAACACTAAGGATATCCCCCAGGCAACTTTTAGGGATGCTGCAAAAAAGCTAAAAAGAAATCAGGAACAAAGCTGTTGTAAATCGTCTATACTCAATTCATTAAGCTGGTTAACGATTTTCTCCGCCATGCCTAACTGCTCGGCACCATAAGAGTTTGTTACGGCTATAGTGTGCATCCCCGCCGCCTTCGCCGCTTCCAGCCCCCAGTGTGAATCTTCGATAACTATACACTCGCCCGGTAAAATGTCGTTCTGATTTCCCGCTTGTCCTGAATTAACATTACTGTTAAGCCTTTTCAAACTCAGCAGGAATCCTTCCGGGTCGGGTTTCCCTTTTTTTACCTGCTCGCCCGAGACTATCACCTCGAACAAATGGCGCAGACGGGTATCTTCCAGCACCATTTCAACCTCCGTCAAAAGCGACCCGGAACATATCGCCATCGGTATGGAATTCTCTTCGAGCAATGTCAAAAAATCACGAACCCCTTCGATCATCTTGCCTTCGGTTTTTGCCAATTCTTTGTATATAAGCTTTTTTTCCTCTATGAGATTGCCGATTTGCTCCTGCTCCGCCTTGAGCAGCCCCTGATGGATAAGCAGCCCGTAACAATCAGCGTCGTTAAAGCCCAGATATGTCTTGTAATATTCCTGCTTTGTCAGCTCAATACCGTATTGGCGCAAAACCTGATTAAAAGCTCGAAAATGTAAAATCTCCGAATCGGTTATAACCCCGTCAAAATCAAATATGACTGCTTTCAGCATAAGATTTTATTGATTCCCAATATCCTCCAATTTTGTAATCCATTCGTTAAAATGCGGACATTCCTGACGCATTTTTCTAAGTCCAATCTTACGAGCTGCTATAATACCATCTACCGTTTTCACATAATTTTCAATGTGTTGTTTTATTCGTCGGGAAGGACAAGTATTATAATTATCATT
>JABMRO010000370.1 GCA_013202635.1 Planctomycetota bacterium | reverse complement strand
CACTAGCCCCTCAAGCTAGCGCGTCTGCCTATTCCGCCACCCGGGCTTATCAAATGATTATTGATAATTGATTATCGATTATTTTTTGAGATTATTGATTCCGTCAAACAACACCGGATTTTCACTACGCTACAATATTGCTTGTTGATTGTCAATTCCCAATTTAGAGATTTGAAAAATCCAACCACAGATCAAAATTCTTTAAGTTTCTAAAAGTTTTTGACGACAGTGATTACAGTGATATAATTGTGCCTCAATGAAAAAACATCCAAAGCAAAAGAGTGAATAAGTTATTACAGTACATAAATACAATACACATAAGGCCGATTATGACAGAGACCAAGACAGAAGAAAGTAGCACCCAACCGAACATGGAGCATGCTCCATTGAATCGCTTATCCGGCGTGCTGCCGGATTTGAAGGCACACCTTATTTTCTGGTCCTTAACACTGGGAGGTCTGGTACTGGACCTGTGGAGCAAAAAGGCAGTATTCGACTGGTTAGGCCAACAGCAATCTCACGGCCTCTCAATTATAAACGATTTCATACGATTTATAATTGCAGTAAACAATGGCGCCGCTTTCGGCACCTTCGCCGGCAAGCCTTTTTTCTTAACGGCCGTGTCGGTTATTGCCCTGATGATAGTCCTTGGGGTTTTTCTTTTCAGCGGGACTCGCCACAGGCTGGTTCATATTGCCCTGGGCCTGTTCACTGCCGGTATCTGCGGCAATCTTTACGACAGGATTTTTAACGATGGTTTAGTGCGTGACTTTATCGATGTCTATTACCGTGATTACCACTGGCCGACTTTCAACGTCGCGGACAGCCTGCTTTGTATCGGCGTTGGGCTGCTGATTATTTCGACATTCCTCACTGAGAAGTCTTCTCAAAAACATCCTCAGCAACGTAAATAGGGGCTTTCGTGGCAGCACATAAAGCAATCGCATCCGAAGGCCGGGAATCAATTTCAATGGTTCGGCCGTTCACGCTCAGATGAATCATGGCAAAGAAGGTGTGATGGCGCAGGTCGTTTATAACTATCTTTTCTATTTTTGCGCCGAGATTGTCAATTACATTGGCCAATAAATCATGGGTCATCGGACGTGGCGGTTCGATGCCCTTTAAGCGGCGGTCGATTGCAAAAATCTCAACTATGCCAATAACAATGGGAAAACTCCGATTGCCGTGACGCTCTTTTATGACAATCACCTGCTGGTCTGACATTTCGTTAATGATTATACGCGAGAGTTCGGCTTCTGTTTCCATTTTGACACCGCCTTTACTAAGTATATGCGTAAACACGTATATGAGTTCATGAGTACACGGGTCTTTGGAGCTGTTTCTTTATGCATCCAACCATATACGCATCGGTTCATACACTATTTTCCAACTCCGAAAGGTGTTTTTCAACGGTTTTTAACTGTTCCGACAACTCGGCCAGCCTATCCCTGGCCTGAGCTACCACCTGCGGTTTAGCTTTATTAACAAAATTTTCATTGGCCAGTTTTGCTTCAACGGCCTTTTTGGCTTTTTCGATTTGTTCTTTTTGTTTTTCCAGCTTTACACGTTCAGCCTTCGGATCCAAAGCATTATGTACATAAACCTCCGTAGCATCTTCCATAATTGATATAGCAGAATTGGCTTGTTTTACAAGTGCAACTCCGGCCTTAAATTCCTTCACGCCAGCCAATTGCCGGATAAGCTCCGCGTTGGAATTTAGAATCTCAACTGTTTCCTGTTGTGACTTTGCGGATACAACCGGTATTTTATTTGGAGGTATGTTGCTTTTGCTTTTAATATCCCGTACAGTCCGAATTGCATCCTGGACAAGTGTAATCTGCTTTTCAGCATCTTCGTCAATTAAAAATTCAAGACCTTCCGGCCATTGGGCGATAACCAATGCTTTTGCCTCTTGAGCTTCAGCCAAATCCCCGAGTTTTCTTATCGGTGCGATTTCGTTTAGCTTCTGGAATATTCCCTCGGTAATGAACGGTACAAAGGGGTGCAGCAGACGCAGAGTCTGATCCAGCACAAAGGCTAAAACATTTTGGGCAATCGGCTTTTTCCGCTCATCCTGCATTCTCGGCTTGGCCCACTCCAGATACCAATCGCAAAAATCGTTCCAGAAAAATCTGTAAAGGCCGGCCAACGGCTCACTGTACTTAAACTTATTCAGAGACTCCGTAACATCGGAAACAGTTTTAGCCAGGCGGGAAAGAATCCAGCGGTCGGTAATATCCATTTTGTCAGCGTCGAATTTGGCAGGCTCAATACCCTCAAGATTCATCAGGGCAAAACGCGAGGCGTTCCAGAGCTTGTTACAGAAGTTCCGGCCTATGTCGAATTTCGGAGACGTATTGGCCCGGCGGCCGTCGGGCAGTGTCATTGATTCGACCGGCATCCGAATATCCTGCGTGTCCGTAGTCATACTGGCTAACGTAAAGCGCATAGCGTCGGCCCCGTGACTGTCGATAGCTACGAGCGGGTCTATGCCGTTGCCCAGACTCTTGGACATCTTGCGCCCCTGGCCATCCTGTATCATCGCGTGAATATACACATCGCTGAATGGAATATCGCCGCGGCAGTATTGTCCCATCATTACCATCCGCGAAACCCACAACGTAATAATTTCGCGTGCGGTACAAAGGACATTGCCCGGGTAAAATGTTTTCAGTT
>JABMRO010000369.1 GCA_013202635.1 Planctomycetota bacterium | reverse complement strand
TTGCAGCCGTTCGTAGTAAAAATGAATTTTTAGAGGTTCCCAATACCTTCTACCAGAAGATAATGTAAAAAACCGCCACCGCTGCAATCACCAAACCACCGGCAAGTTTCACCTCAGGGGCCGTCTTTGTCTCGATGCCCTCACGAATCGGCAATTCTCTCGGTTTTTCCAATGGCTTGATGAAAGTAATTAATCCCATAATCATCAGTACAAGCCAGAATGTTATAGCAACCTGTATCAGAAAATGCAGGTCCGGCGTAAATCTTTGAAACAGTCCATAAATAACCGGCCCGCTAATCAGCGCCGCCACTCCTGCCGCACCGGGCGCCTTTGTCACCACCATACCGAACAGAAATGCCGCCACCACACCGGGCCAGATATAACCCTGAAACTGCTGAATATACTGAAAAACCCCGCCAAATTTCGGGTCATCCAGCATCGGCGCCAGCAGGCAGCCCGCAACCACAAAAACCATCGTCATAACACGACCCAGAAACAACAGCCGCCTCTGTGGCGCATTGCGGTCGAACATCCGGTTATAAATATCCATCGTAAAAATCGTCGAGGCGGAATTCAGCATAGAAGCTAAAGAACTGATTACCGCCCCGGCTATCGCCGCAAACATAAAGCCGCGCAATCCCGCAGGAACCAGATTACGAATCAACATCGGAAACGCCGAGTCATAGCTGTAACCAATCAGATTTTTAACCTTCGTTTTTTGGTTAAGATTTTCTGCCGTTTGTACGACCACCGCATTGTTACTTTCCAACTCCTTCGCCTTCTCCGAAAAACGTTGCTTCCAATCATCGTCGCCTTCATATAAAACTAATTCTTCACCATCGCCTTTAGTCTGATCATAATAGGTCAAAACTTCAGCATTCCTCTTGTCTGCTTCAGCAGCCATATCAGCTTTGTACAAATCTAATGCCATCAGTCCCGGCATCACAATCGCAAACGGCACCAGCAGCCACAAAGCACCCGCGAAAATAACACCAAGCTGCCCGTCGCGAAGCGTCCTGGCCGCAAGATTGCGCTGAACAATAAACTGATTCAAACCGCAGTAATAAACCAGCACAATCCACATGCCGCCGAACACGCCCGTCCACGGCAGCCCCTCATGGCTGGCCGGAAGAACCATGTGCAGTTTGTCCGTGTTGGTAGTTGAAAACTGCTCCCACCCGCCGCAGGCGTGCAAACCCAGAAAGAAAATGGTAACACCCCCCGCAAGCAATGCCAATCCCTGGAACAAATCAGCCCACGCCACCGCTTTCAATCCTCCCCAAGCAGTGTAGGCCGCCGCTATCAAACCGATTAACCACACACCCTGTCTCATCGAAAGGCCGAAAATCGTCCGTAGCGTCAATCCCCCCGAATAAAGTACTGCCGTTAAAAGAACCGCCACATAAATTACAACCGTAGTCAGCGCCATAATCGCACGAGCCGTGGAATTGTACCGATATTCGAGGTATTCGGGCATCGTATAAATGCCGGCCCGAAGAAAACGTGGCAATAAGGTAAAGGCAATAATTACAATACCGATACTGCCGAACAATTGCCAGTTACTCACCGCCAGCCCCACGCTGCCCGCCCCCTGACCGGCCATACCGACAAACTGCTCCGTCGAGATATTCGCTGCAACAATCGAAATGCCAATCAGCCACCACTTCAAACCCCGGCTGGCCAAAAAGTAATCCTCGCTCGTCTTCTCCTTACGGCTCTTAAACAAGCTGAAACCAACCACCAGTCCGATGAACGCGAGGAATACTCCGATATCAACAAAGTTCAGGTCCATTCGATAAACCTCAGCCCCAATCTTATATTAAAAAACAGGCCGTAATTATAACCTCTCACGAGCCGACTGCAATAATATCTTATCCCCGCGACAAACGGTCTTAATTTCACACGGCCGAAATCCTATATACCGACTCCTGAAAAATTAGACTTGCAATTCACATCTCTTTCCGGTTATATAAGCACTTGGTGACGAAACAATTCAGGCTCTTAAAAAAGGCAGGGTATCATGGCAGAAATATTCTACAAATCAATGAATAGAAGAAATTTCATCAAAACCGGTTTGGCCGCCCTCGGAACGGTGGCGACCCTCAATGCAGGTTGCGCCCCGGGTTTAATGAAAAATGAAAATGAAGGAAAGGCATCTCGATGGGCGTTGTTATCCGATACACATATCCCCGAGGATGTGAACAACAACTACCGAGGATTCTACCCCTACCAGAACTTACAAAAAGTCGTTCCCGGCATCATCTCCGCTTTGCCCGATGGCATTGCTATCACCGGCGACCTGGCCCGGCTTACAGGCCAACCGGGCGATTATGCCAATCTTAAGAAACTGCTCGAACCTATCGCCGAAAAAAGACCGGTCTTTATGGCGCTCGGCAACCACGACGACAGGGACAACTTTGTTAAGGTTTTTGATAAAGTCCCGCCAGAAAAACAGCCTGTTCAAGGTAAGCACGTTGTAGTCGCCAACAAACCGCCTGTCCGTTTGATTATTCTGGATTCACTTCTTTACGTTAATAAAGTGCCCGGTTTATTAGGAAAAGCACAAAGACAATGGCTGGAAAACTATTTGAAGGAATGCGACGATACGCCGACAATCCTTTGCTTTCATCACTCTCTGGAAGACGGCGACGGAGACCTTCTGGATTTGCCGCGGCTTTATTCCGCTATTAAACCGATTCGCAAGGTTAAAGCTATAGTCTATGGCCACTCTCACGTATATAGATTTTCTCAATTCGAAGGAATTCATCTTATCAGCCTCCCGGCGGTGGGATATAACTTCAACGACGCCGAACCCGTAGGCTGGGTAGAAGCCAGGCTGACCGCCAAAGGCGGCGATTTCAAACTGCATGCCATAGCCGGAAACACCACCAACGACCAAACTATAACAAAACTTAAATGGCGGACATAAGAACCCGCAAGAAAACAATCCTTGCAATTGACAGCCCTTTTCTGGTATAAAAGCAGCCGGTAATAAAACACCTGCGCCTGCTTTACCGGTGATGGACAGGCAAACCAAAAAAATAAAGAACAGGATGAACTCTCGATGCAATCTTCTGCACGGATGCAAATAGACGCCGAACACGGCAAGTCACAACCGGCACCTCTTCGCAGCCAGTCCAAACTGGATAGCTTCCGCAAAAAGCAATGGGCAATCCGGCCTCCGGACGACCGCTCCGCAGAGCTTGCAAAATCCTTGAAGATTTCACCCGTTTTAGCACAACTCCTAATCAATCGCGGAATAACAGACACCCAAAGCGCTTCCGCCTTCTTAAGACCCAAACTGACACAGCTTATTGACCCTGCCCAAATGCCGGGAATCAAACCGGCGGTTCACCGGCTAAAGCACGCTATTAAAAATAAGGAAAAAATCACCGTCTATGGCGATTATGACGTAGATGGTATTACAGGCGTCTCAATCCTCTGGCAGCTTTTAACGCTGCTCGGTGCCGATGTTGATTATTATATCCCGCATCGTATCGACGAAGGCTACGGCCTAAATGACGAAGCAATCCGGACACTGGCAAAATCCGGCACCAGACTTCTGGTCACTGTCGATTGCGGCGTTACCGCATACAGCTCTGCCCAACTCGCCCGGCAACTGGGACTTGACTTAATAATAACCGACCATCACCAGATAAGCTCCCAGCCCGACAGCAAGCTTCCTGAGGCCGTCGCTATCGTGCACCCCGCCCTGGAAAAATCATATCCAAACCAGGCCTCCGCCGGGGCTTTAGTCGCCTATAAACTGGCCTGGGCCATTGCCAACGAATTCAACTCAGGCCAAAGACTCGAACCGACGTTACGCGAATTTATGATTAACGCCACGACCTTAGCTGCAATGGGGACCGTCGCCGATATTGTTGACCTGCGAGGCGAAAACAGGGCTTTGACAAGCTACGGTTTAAAGGCCCTGCCGGAGTGCAAGCTTTCCGGCATACAGGCTTTGATTGAATCGGCCGGCCTGACCGGGCAGCAGCTCGACAGCTTCCATATCGGCTTTCGCCTTGCGCCAATGCTAAACGCCGCCGGACGAATGGGACACGCCCGTTTGGCTGTGGAGCTGCTGACATCCGAAAGCCAGATTCGCTCGATGCAGATAGCCGAATATCTCAAAGAGCAAAACAGCAAGCGCCAGCAATACGAGCGAAAGATTTTCAAGCAGGCCTGCGAGATGATAGTCGAGCGAAACCTCCACCACCCCGACCGTAAAAGCATTGTTCTTGCGAATGAAAACTGGCACACCGGCGTAATAGGCATCGTCGCTTCGAGAATAGTCGATAAATTCTATCGTCCGACGATTATGCTTAACGCAGGTACCGCCGAAAAAGGTGTCGCTCATGGTTCCGCCCGTTCAATTCATGGTTTCTGTCTGCTAAGCGCAATCGAAGCCTGCTCACAGCACCTGATCCGCTTCGGCGGTCACAAAATGGCGGCCGGCGTAACCATCGAAACCGAAAAAATAGACTTGTTCAC
>JABMRO010000368.1 GCA_013202635.1 Planctomycetota bacterium | reverse complement strand
TAAACTGGTCGAATAAACTTACAATGTTTAAAACCTCAAGGTAACTCTTTAAAACGCCTGTTCCTGAAACGGCTAATATAACCCACACTGTAACCAGGGTTATTAATAAGGCCGACTAATTTCAGGAATAATTACAACAACAATACAGGACGGGTCAAAAGCACCCGTCCTGATTTTTTTTACGGCAAAAGTTCACTAAATCTAGCGCTTTGCTTGAAGTTGGCGACTCCACACATGTCACTGACAATTTCGCATATTTCCAGTGCAATTCGTTCTCTCGTCCATGGCTCGCCCAACTTCGCATCTGGTTTTGGAAGGTGAAACGCAATGTGGTAAACAAACTCTCTGACGGTAGCAGGGCCTCGTTTCAACAAGAAGCCCGGCCACGGTAATAGTAAAGACCTGTTTCGAAATCGAATCTCCGGCCGGGGATGTAATATTTGCAGATGATTATATGGTGTTTGTTCTATACCTTACCAACGACCAGGCAGGAATTATGGCCGCCAAAGCCGAAGGAATTGCTCATCGCGATATTGACCTGTGTTTCACGGGCTTCAAGGGGCACAAAATCCATCCTGGGATCACATCGCTCATCGGGATTTCGCAGATTAATGGTGGGAGGGATAATTGATTCATTAATGGCTTTTACACACACTATAAGCTCAACGGCACCGCTGGCGCCGAGCAAATGTCCGGTACAGCTCTTGGTTGAGCTGACAGGTATTTTATATGCCTGTTCGCCGAAAACAAACCTGATAGCCGCACTTTCAGCGATATCATTCAACTCGGTGGCTGTCCCGTGTGCGTTGATATAACTTATTTTGTCAGTATCGACACCGGCGTCAACCAATGCTAATTTCATCGCCGCTGCAGCGCCGTCACCGTCCGGCCGAGGGGCGGTAATATGATAACCGTCATCATTGGCACTGTAACCAAGAAGCTCGGCGTATATATTAGCCCCGCGTTTTTTGGCGTGGCTTTCTTCTTCCAGTACCAAAACACCGGCACCCTCGGAAAGAATAAATCCGTCTCTGTCCCTGTCGAAAGGTTTTGAGGCGCCCTGAGGGTCATCATTTCGCGTGCTCAGTGACCGGGCGGCGCAGAATGAAGCCAATCCTACCGGCGTAAGAGCCGCCTCAGCAGCACCGGTTATCATAACATCGCTTCGACCGGAAACAATGTTGCAAAAAGCTTCTCCGATGGCATGATTACCAGAAGCACAAGCGCTGGACACACAAAAATTTGGCCCTCGTATGCCGTAAGTAATGGCGATAGTACCACTGGCGGCATTGGCCATAAGACGGGGAACACAGAAAGGAGAAACCTTCTTCGGACCTTTTTTCAAAAGTCTTATGTGCTGCTCTTCAATTTCATTAAGACCGCCTATCCCGGTACCTACGATAACTCCGGCACGAAAAACATCTTCCCTGGAAAAGTCTATGCCGCTGTCATCAACTGCCTGTTTCGCCGCAGCCACTGCAAACTGCGTAAAGCGGTCCATTCGCTTGCTCTCACGCTGGTTAACACATTGAGTTACGTCGAAATTTCTTATCTCGCCCCCGAACTTGACCGGGTATGCACCCGTATCGAATGATTCGATGGTGGAAATGCCGCTTTGACCCTCGCTCAGCGCAGCGAAAAGTTTATCCGCGGACTCGGCTAAGGCGGTTACGCAACCTAAGCCCGTTATAACAACTCGCCGTTTACTCATACTAAACTTGTTCGCTACTCTTGGCTTTTGGATTGTGCAACATTGACGATGTAGTCGATTGCAGCGCCGACTGTCTGGATTTTCTCAGCTTCCTCGTCCGGAATGCTCAAATCAAACTCGTCCTCGAATTCCATAACGAGTTCAACCGTATCCAATGAATCGGCATTCAAGTCGTTAATAAATGAGGTCTCACGCGCTATTTCCGCTTTGTCTGCGCCCATCTGCTCACTTATTATATCGATCACTTTATTTTCAATTGCCTTAGTATCTACTTCATCAGAACTCACTTGTTTTCCTCCCTAATTAAACAGGAATTTATTCCGTAATCTTCCAATCGAACTCCATTAACAATAGCTGCTACCAACAGCCAGCGGTATTATTTATTTATTGGCGGGTATATTACATACAAAAATACCCATCTACAAATATATTTTTTATTTTTTTTACATTGCCATTCCGCCATCGACACAGAGCACCTGGCCGGTGATATAGCCGGATTCGTCACTGGCAAGGAACGCCACCGCTCTGGCCACGTCTTCAACGCCGCCAAAACGTCGCACGGGGATAATCTGCTTCGCGGCGGTTTTAACCGCATCAGAGAGCACTTCTGTCATTTCGGTCATAATAAATCCCGGTGCGATGCAATTTGCGGTAATATTTTTTTTGCCGACTTCCCTTGCAACCGACTTTGTCATCCCTATAAGTCCCGCCTTGCTCGCGGCATAGTTGCTCGATCCGGCCTGTCCCATTACGCCCGCAACGGAGCTTAAATTTATAATCCTCCCGAACTTGTTTCTGACCATCGACCTGACTGCAAAGGTTGTAGCGATAAAAGCGGCACGGAGATTAACGTTGATGACCTTGTCAAAATCCTCTTCTTTCATTTGCATCATCAGC
>JABMRO010000367.1 GCA_013202635.1 Planctomycetota bacterium | reverse complement strand
TTGTGGCCGAGGTCCTGGAACTGACGCATTTTTCGCAATACTACTGTGTGGCCAAGGTGTATATCAGGGCTGGTGGGGTCCAGGCCGAGCTTGATTCGTAATTGTCCTGATGCTTTTGCTGCATCAGTGAGCTTTTCGGCCAGTTCTACCTCGGTGAAAATTTCAACCGTGCCGCGTTTTAGTAAGTCAACTTGTTCTGCAATTGTCTTTGCCATATATGCTTCTCTGCAAACTAAGTTATGTTGAAGCTGTGATTATAAGGCGTTGGTATAAAATTGGCAAGTGCCGGTTTGGCAGCTTAAAGAATTGGTATTATTTTGGCAGTTCGTTGCAAGCTTGCAACTATTGTTGAATTTGTGCTTGTTCCCCTGCGACGCCGCCGGAGACTATGAACGTCATTACCTCGGAGCTTTCGATATCCAACGGCTTAACGGCCTCTTTGGGAAAGATCAGGACATTGCCTGCGAAGTTGTACGACTGGGGTAAATAGACGGCGACATGGTCTTTGAGTCCGAAATATTCGAGGCTTTCTCTTGTCATAAAACCTATTATCTTTGCGTTAGAGGATGTTCCGAGCGTTACTAATACCGGTTTATCGAATTTTTTCTTTTCCCCGGCAAAGGCTTCTACGAGGTCTTTTATGGCACCATAAAGCATCTTGACCAGAGGGACGTTGGCAAATATCCTATCCAGAAGGGCAAAGAGCTTTTTGCCCACGAAATTCGATGCGAACAAACCAATGAGAAATATACCGCCAATCGTAACCAAAAGCCCTACAAAAAGCCTCGCGACAGGATACTTGATAAATGGCAGCAAGAAGCCAAAGAGAGAGTCCAGGCCGTTAAAAACGTAAACGAGGATAAAAATGGTTACCCCAACGGGGACAAAAACCAGAAGACCTCGCAGGAAGTATTTCAAAAATCTTTTCATTTGGCGTCTCCAATTAAATATTCATCCTTTTGCAGGTAATTCTGAATATAATCTTTTATGGCATCTTCGAGTGTGGTTGTTTGTTTGTCGCAGCCGGCTTTGCGTAGGTTGTTTATATCGGCTTCTGTAAAGTATTGGTACTGGTCACGGATTGATTCGGGCATTTCGATGTATTCTATATTTGGCTTTTTATCCATAGCTGAGAAAACCGCTTTAACTAAATCTTTCCAGGTGCGGGCCTTGCCGGTACCGATATTAAACAAGCCGTGTATCTGTGCATTATCGTAAAAAAATAGCGTCATATCAACAGCATCTTTGACATAAATAAAATCACGCATCTGCTCGCCATCAGCGTATTCGGGCTTGTATGATTTGAAGAGATGGACTTTGCCGGTGGCGTTGAGTTGCTCGAAAGCCTTGACTACGAAACTTCGCATATCGGCCTTGTGATATTCGTTCGGCCCAAAAACATTGAAATATTTCAGGCCTGCGATGCTCTTCAAAAGGCCGGCTCTGTGTGCCCAGAGGTCGAACAGTTGCTTGGAATATCCATATATATTCATAGGTCTGAGGGTTTCTATTTTCTCCTGGTCATCGCTAAAGCCGGCCGAGCCATCACCATAGGTTGCTGCGCTGGAAGCATAAATGAAACGGGCATTATCGGCCGTTGCCCACTGGGCCAAAAGCTTGCTGAATTCGTAATTATTTTTTATAAGGTATGAGGCGTTTGTTTCGGTGGTATCCGAACAGGCGCCGAGGTGGAATACAGCCTCCAGAGAACTATTGAGCTTATCTTCGATGACCATTTCGAGGAAATCGTCTTTTTCCACATAATCAGCGAAGGACAAATTCCGCAGATTCTTCCATTTCTGATCTGTGCCAAGCTCGTCAACAACAAGGATGTCGGTAATTTGCCTTTTGTTAAGGGCCGCGATTAGTGCTGAGCCGATAAAACCGGCTCCGCCGGTTACTATTATCATTTTGTATTTCCCTTAACTGGGCTCTATAAATGCAGGTCCATAAAAAACGCAGATTTTGACAGCAAAAACAACAAAATATTTGAGGATACCACCTTATATTAAATTAATAGTACAAAGTCCTATAATTGACAGATTCTCTCTCTTAAGCATATTCTAATGTTTCACATGTGTCAAATATTTAAGCATTTGGTAGGCATAAAAAAAGCCGTTCAAGACTGAACGGCCAATCAAAAACCAATAAAAACTCAGTTGTTTAACACAAAGCGATATAGCTTGCAATTGCCAGAATCAAAATCCGCTTTTTGTTAAATGTGAATGGAATCCATGTTTCGTAATAGAATTTGCTCATTTTCGCCCCTCTCAGAAAAAAATTGCAAATCTTAGTTTTTTTATTATGAAGGTATTATACCAGAATTAGGTATCAAAAGCAAGAGAAAATATCGCATACTTGGCATAAGTCCATATATAACAAGTGGTTATGTCGCCAAAAAAAGTGATATTATATTTGCATTACAGGCTTAAATCAGGCTAATTTACTGACTGCTTCGGTGATTAGCTCGCGTATCGGTAAACGCTGCGGACAGCGAGCTTCTGCAAGACTATAATCCGTATCGAGCAGTTTGTTTCTTACACCGGCGGGAATCCGGGCGAAAAGTCTTTTTGCCTCGGCCTGCTCACCATAGCTGTTGTGGTACATCAAGTACCGCATAATATCACTGACATAAGAAACCTTGTCTAAAGCTGAGTTGCAGATGTCCGCGCAGCCGGCACAATAGCCGTCGCAGGTTGCCTTAGCGTATTGGTTGAAGACCTCTCTGTCGGCCTGGGTGAGTTTGGTTTTGTCGAACGCTACCGCGAGGTTGGAATTTAGAACGCTGATATTCTTCATCCCTACGCAGGCTGAACTGAATCTTTTATCTTCCAGTACGAGTTTTATCTTGGCCTGCTCTTTTGTGAAGCCGCGCTGGAGGAAGTGCTCGACGAGCTTTTTGTCGGCGTCGGTTTTAATCTTCTGGCCCGTACCCAGTGTCTTCATAGCGATAAGGCCGATACCGGCTTTGTGGCAGGCGTCAACGGCGGCCTGCATTTCAGGATCCTGCATCTGGTAGAAGTTGAATGGTGTCATTATCACCTCAATCCAGGGCAGTTTAGCCGCAGCGGCAAGGACTTTCGACATATTATCATGGGTAGTGATACCGAAATGCCGGATTAACTTTCGCTTCTTTGCACTTTCGGCCCACTTCTTAACGTTGTCCGTCAGCCAGGCGGGATTGGAGCATTGATGAAGGCCGTAGTATAAATCGATGTAGTTGGTGTTCATTCGTTCCAGAGAAGTCTTGAGCCGCTTTTCGATTTCTTTCGGGCTTCTTGCGCCAGATGCCTTGGTAACAAGGAACAGATTCTTTCGAGCGTTCTTATTTTTGGTAAGAAATTTGCCTATGCCGAGTTCGCTGTTGCCGCCGCCATAGTTGTATGCGGTATCCCAAAAATTGACGCCGTACTGAAGGGTCTTTCGCAGCAGGATTTGGTTTTCAACATCAACCTGAAAAGTTCCGAAAGACAGATATGGAATTTCAACTTTTAATTTGCCCAGTTTTCTTTTAGGTACCTGTGGGTATTTAGGCTTTTGCGGTTTTTCTTCGGCATTAGTCCGGCCTGTGGAAACTAATACAGAGCTTAGCCCGGCTGCGCCTGCCGCTTTTAAGAAATTTCTTCTATCGAATTGATTTTGTTTTTCACTCATCGCGATAAGCTCCAAAAATATAAACAGTCAAATAAACTTACATTATATCCTTTCCGGTAACTAAAACCCAGAAAAAGTTCCTGAGGCCTTTTTCTTTCGCTCCTTTGAAGCGTTTTTGGGATTCTGAAATTGGGTTTGTTTTGGGTTTGTTTTTTTGGGCCCATAGCCGCATTTTTCTTCATAATCCTTTGTATATGCACACTTTGCATCAATTTTGCCC
>JABMRO010000027.1 GCA_013202635.1 Planctomycetota bacterium | reverse complement strand
GGCTGTTACCATAGCGTCGGCTCGGAACTGCCGTCTGCTTGAGCTTGAAATCGTCAATGTAGGCGGGCAGGGAATTAAAGCATCAGGCGATAATCTTTGTGTCGAGCGCTGTCATGTGCATCATACCGGCGCTTGCGGGATTAGATGTCGCGGCACAGGTTGTATTGTCAGCGACAATCACATACATGACGTCGGTCTTACTTATCCCAGTTCCATTGCCCTGCAGGGCGGAGGTAAGGACTGCCGGATAAGCCACAACGAAATCCACGAAACGCCTTATACCGCCGTAAATTGCGGCGGACAAAACAACCGCATCGAGCACAATCTGATTTATCATGCGATGCAGGAGCTGCACGATGGCGCGGGCATCTATTGTTTTGCTGGTAACGGTCTTGTTCTGAGAGGCAATTTCATCCGGGACATCATCGACACCGGCGGTTATGGCGCATCGGCTTATTACCTCGATGAGAGGTCTGAGAACTGCCTGGTTGAGGGCAATCTGTCCGTTGGTGTAGTCAGGCCGTCACATAACCACATGGCCAAAAGAAATACTATCCGGAACAACGTCTTTATCAGCGATGCGGATGCAATACTGACGTTCCCGAAGTCATCGAACTATACCGTGGAGAAAAACATTATCTGTGCCAAAGGTAACATCGTACTGGAAAATCCCGATGCGATTACGACACTGCGAAATAACGTGCTGTTCAGCGCCGAAGGGATAGTGCAGGCTCGTAAGCTCAAAAATTACAGCCAATCCGGAACTTATCATCTCAAGGCCGAGACCGGAAACCTGCTTGTTGACCCGCTTGTTTTAGAGTTCAGGGCTGGTATAGTTAAGTTTGATTCGGCGTCACCGGCGGGAAAGCTTGGTATAGAACCCATCGACGTCAGCCGTGCGGGTCGGCGCCGCTGAATTTTTAGTCTTGACCCTTTGACGGGGTTTTGTTAAAAAGAGTTTATGCCGTATCTGTTTTAGAAGTAAAGCGGCAGGTACCAAATCAGAATAAATTAAAATAGAAGGGAGCTGGATTATGGCAGAAAAAGAGGAAACCCCGAAACCGGCCCAAAAGCCTGAAAGCGAAACTCCTGCCGAGCAAGAAGTCAGCGCCGAACAAAAAGTCGAGGCCAAAGAGCCCGAAGTTGTTGAAAAGGAAAAAACCGGCAAGGAGCTCAATAAAGACGCTCGAATGTGGGCAATGATATGCCATCTTGGTGGACTCGGCGGCTTGATACCAGTAGTTCCGGTAATTGGCAGCGTAATCGCACCCTTGATTATCTGGCAGGTAAAAAAGGATGAAGATCCGTTTATAGACAAGCAGGGCAAAGAGGCGGTAAACTTCCAGATATCGATGCTCCTCTATGCACTCGCAGGCAGCGTTATGTGTGGCATCACTTGCATTGGGGCAGTTCTTATACCGGTTGTCGTTGGTGTTGTGACCATTTTTGACATTGTCTTCTTGCTGATTGCGGCGGTTAAGGCCAACAATGGAGAGCACTATCGCTATCCGTTGACTATCCGGTTCATTAAGTGAAGAACCCTGGGTGAGACCCAGTACTAAATATGAGATTGCTTTGTGCCTGTGGCGGACTTTCTATACTTTGCTCGTGATGAGGCGAGAACGGTCGATATGCGATTTGTTATCAAGCTGTTGATTAGTGTGTGCGTTATAGCTTTCTGCGCCGGGATAGGGCGCAAGCTGCCGACGTTGGCCGGTCTGATTGCCGTGATGCCCCTGACCGGGCTAATCGTGCTCATCTGGCTTTATCTGGACAATCCCGGCGATTTCAGCCTGATGACTGATTATACCAAAGGTGCCTTGTGGGGAATTGTACCGACCGTTTTATTTTTCCTCGTGGCTTTTGTATGTTTTCAAAGGCGGCTGTCTTTGTGGATTGTGCTCTGCGCAAGCTTTGCAGTGTGGGTTGTCGCAGCAATTATCCATCAGTTGCTGCTTAAGTAAGTCTGTTTTTACCTTCGATTGAAATCTAACTTAATATCTTTACGAGGCCGCTGTTTCCATCCACCTGTATAGTCTGGCCGGTCTTGATAATTTTTGTGCTGCTGCCGACATTAACCACAGCGGGAATGCCGTACTCTCTGGCTACGATACTGCCGTGTGATATCACTCCACCTTCGTCCATAACTATTGCCGCGGCCGGCACAAAATAAGGCGTCCAGCCGGGGTCGGTAAACGGCGCAACCAGAATCTCACCGGCCAGTAGCTGTTCTTCCGTATCAGCCCTTAGAATCACACGTGCTTTACCGGTTGCTTTGCCGGGGCTGACACCAATGCCATTCAAAATCTCAGCATTTTTGTCTATTGAGTCAGGAATGTAGTGATCGGGATCGAATCTTCCCAAAACGACGGCGGGTGGTGTTACTGAGCTGTTCTTTTCGTACTCATCTCGCCGGGCTGCAATAGTTTGGGAGACATCAAATTTTACCTTGCCATGTACTACAGGTGCGATCTCTTCGATTTTTAAGAAGAAAATGTCATCGTCTTTTTTCAGTATCCCTTCATCACTTAATCTTTTGCCGAGTTCATTGAGTAACTTTCGCATGGCTGCGAATAGCTTGATGACTTCGCTTTTGATGTTCTCTCGAAAGACCGAGCCGTTCTGAACACGAGTAAGAAGGAGGTTGAATATAATTCGCTTAAAGGGATTTTTTAGTTGCTCACGACATTGCTTTTCAAGACGTTTACGTTTTTTTGCTGCCTCGTCAAACTTCTGAACCGGATCAATTTTATCTATCTGTGTAATGTGGCTGCGTATGAATTGCAGGATGTAATCTGGTGTTTCGCTCCAGCGTTTGTTGTATAGCTCTAATTCGCCCCGGCAATGGTGGCCGTGCAGAAGCATGAATCCGTTCCACTCCGATAAAAATTCTTTGCCTGAATCTGTTTGAGAGAGTTCGTTTTCAATAGTACACCAGTCGTTGTTTGAAAGGATGAGGTCCCTTATTTCCACTTTTGAATTAGCCGTCGCGGCCAGTCGCCAAATATCCAGACCTGCAGTCGCATCAACCATGCCGCCAACACCTGCAAGTAATTTTCCACCGATTTTATTGCCGTCCGGGAACCATTTGGTGCATACGAGATCGAGAATTGGGATTGCTATTATAACACTGATTAGATATGGCGCGTTTCCTAATATCTCATTTATATCAGTCATAATTTCCTGACAATACATTACAATTTCTTCAGTTGACATGCTTTCCGCATCCAATCGGGACCATTTTTCATAATCGGCGTCAACTTTCTCAAGTATGCGCCGGCCTTTCTCAGGAGTATTGCGGAGTGCACCGAGAATTAAAAGAGGGAGTTTCAAAAAGAACTTCAGCCGACTGAATTTCAGGTCCGGCAGGTCCTCTTCTTCTGCGTTTCGGAGCCGCTCTGCGACTTGTTGCAGACCTTTGTGGTCGCCTGTTCCCTCCATGAGATCAAGGTCTTTCGTGCCGGGCAGGTCTCTGAATACAGTACCCCAGATGTTTGCATTAAAATAAATTCTCCCTGCGACCATACCATAAACAGGATGTTCTCTACAGTCCATGCAAAGTGTATGAAAGAGTGGATTCATAAAACTATCTACAAATGCCTCAATTAATGAAAGTGTAGCAGGCGTTACTACGTCGGGTATGACTTCTTTTGCAGGATTGCAGCACCATATCTGGCGCTGCTCCCATGTTTTCTCCGGCGGCAGAGCGGTAATCGGCCGCGATTGCAGAAAATAAATTTTATTTCTACATATCGCCCATTCGATGTCCTGCGGTTGGCCGAATTCGCTCTCAATTTTTCTTGCAAATTTTGCTAATCGCTTTACTTGTTTATTATCCAGACAGCAAACAGTTGATCTTTCCATCGGGATGGTTTTCTCTTTAATTAAACCGTTCGGCTCAAGTACACATTCGATTTTTTTCTCTGAAATCGTTTGGGAAAGTAGTTTGAGATTGCTTTTGTTGACAACGAATCTGTCGGGTGTCACTTTGCCCGAAACCAGAGCTTCGCCCAGTCCGAAACAGGCCTCGATTACAATGCTGCCGCGTCTGCCGGTGACTGGGTCTGCTGTGAAGATAACACCGGAGGTATCTGCGGCGATGAGTGACTGAACAATGACGGCCATATTGATTTTAAGGTGGTCAAAACCGTTTTTTTCTCGATACTCATAGGCGCGCCGCGTCCAAAGCGAGGCCCAGCATTTCTTTATGGCCTCGAAGCAATCTTTCAGGCTGGCAATGCCCAGATATGTATCATATTGACCTGCGAAGGAGTGATCCGGTAAATCTTCGGCGGTGCCGGATGAACGGACCGCAACGTGTTTTACGCTGAGTGTAAGATAATGATTTTCTATTTTCAACCGCGCGGCCTCTGACAAAGGTGCCCCGACGATAGCCTCTCGGAGATTTGATAAAACAGCGGTTTTAGCTTCTGGATTTGTTTTTGCAAGCTCATCAGCAGTCGATTTTATACGGTCGGTAAGGTTGTTCCGCTCTATATGCTCCCAGAAAACCGCCGCTGTAACGCAGAAGCCCGCTGGGACTGCAAGGCCTGCTCGACTCATGCGCATGAGACTGGCGGCTTTTGGACCAACTTCTTTTTCATTAATAAGCTGGACTGTTTGCAGCGAAATAACTTTAGTTTGGCCCATGATAAAACCCCTTGCAAATAACGATTGTCTGTACTCTTGCAAGATTGTTCCCGACCGGATATTATAATGTGAAGTGACAGGTAGTGTACAGAAAAAATCCGGTTAAGGAGTCCTCCGATGAAACCTCAAATTAATCGACGACAATTCATCAAATTTCTAAGTGCAGGGGCCGCTTCACTGGCTTTGCCCGGCTGTGCCGGACTTAATGCCGGCGTGGCTAACGAGAAAAAACCAAACTTCATTGTCATATTTTGTGATGATATGGGCTACGGTGATTTAACATG
>JABMRO010000366.1 GCA_013202635.1 Planctomycetota bacterium | reverse complement strand
CGCTGCAATTACAATTGTGCCGAGACAGGTCCTTGGAGGGCAGGGTTATACGCCGCCGAGTGAGAAACTCAATATTGCTGGTATTGGTATTGGCGGTATGGGCGGGAGTAATCTGCGGCAGCTCGAGAGCGAAAATATCGTGGCCTTGTGCGATGTGGACCATGAATACGCAGCAAAAACATTCAAACGCTATCCGAAAGCAAAGATATATACTGATTTCAGGAAAATGTTAGATAAACAGAAAGACATTGATGCTGTAATGATTGCCACCCCGGATCATACTCATGCGGTTATCAGTATGGAAGCTATGCGTAGGAAAAAGCACGTTTATTGCCAGAAGCCGCTTACGCACGATGTTTACGAATCACGCATGTTAGCCAAAGCGGCACGGGAGAATTCCGTTACCACGCAGATGGGAATACAGGGACATTCTGGCGAGGGCATTCGCCTGATTTCTGAGTGGATTTCTGATGGTGCTATTGGCCGGGTACGCGAAGTTGATGCCTGGTGCAGTTTGTCCTATTATCCATTTGGTCATGCGGGGTGGAGTTCTAAGTGGAGCCGGCGCCCGAAGGAAACACCGCCTGTCCCCTCGACGCTGGATTGGGATCTTTGGCTGGGACCGGCGCCTGAGCGGCCTTATCATCCGGCGTACCATCCGGCTGTCTGGCGCTGCTGGTGGGATTTCGGCTGTGGCATGATGGGTGACCGCGGGGCCCATACTTTGGACCCGGTTGTTTGGGCGCTGAAGCTGGGACATCCAGAAAGTGTGGAAGCAACGTCACTGGATTTGAATCCCGATACACATCCGCTGGCATCTATTGTAACCTATCGATTCGGTGCCCGGGGCGATTTGCCTCCGGTCAAGCTGACATGGTATGAGGGTGTTCGCCCGCCCCGGCCTAAAGAGCTTGAAGACGGCAGGCGTATGGGCCATACCGAAGGTGGTACACTGTTCAAAGGAAGTAAAGGCAAGCTCGTTGCCGGTGTTTACGGGGAAGACCCGCGTCTTATACCTGAAAGCAGAATGAAAGCCTATAAGATGCCCGAAAAGACCATCCCAAGGGTGAATGGCTCACATGAGCAGGACTGGATGCGTGCCTGCAAGGCCGGGAGGCAGGCAGGGGCGGATTTCGAGTATTCCGGCCTTCTGACGGAACTATGTCTGCTTGGAAATGTAGCTAAGCGGGTTGATGCAAGAATCGAATGGGATTCTGACAATATGAAAGTAACGAATTTACCCGAGGCTAATAAATATATCCGGACACAGTATCGGGAAGGCTGGAGTTTGTAAAAACAATTCTTGTACTATTAGGTTTACAAAATGGAAAAAAAAGGCATTCGAAAAATCTTTTTATTTCTTCTGCTGGTTGTTTTTTTAGCCAATGGGTTTGTCCACGAGAGCTGTCTGGGAGCCGTCTTTGAAATTTACCCGGCGACTGTTGAGTCTCAGGAGGAATTCGAAACTATCGCAAATTCTCTAAAACCCGGCGATGAATTGATTTTACATGGAGGCATTTATTTGCAAAGTGCCCGCCGGGCTGTTACGGTTAATGGTTCAGCTTCAAAACCTATCATTATCCGGGCCGCAAACGGGCAGCAACCAATGCTTACACGTCCTGCTGATAATATAGACAAATATAATAACATCGAGTTTATCGATTGCTTGTACCTGATTGTCCGAGGGATACGCTTTCGAGGCGGCAGCTCAGGAGTACGATTTATTCGGGGCCATCATATTACGTTTGAAGGATGTGAAATCTTTCAGACCGGCAATAACGCTCTGACAATGAACAGCGGAGACTGTGATGCCTTTATTATCAGGAAAAACCACATTCATCATACCGGCCTGAGCAAATCACGTCGTACAGAAGGAGAAGGCATGTATATTGGTTGTCACGATGGCTCATGTCGTACGACCAATTCGCTTTTTGAAGGAAACTATATTCACCATACTCGCGGTACGAGCAGCGGGGGAAACGATGGTATTGAAATAAAGTTCGGCTCTTACGGGAACATTGTCCGTGATAATGTCATTCATGATACCAACATATCTAAACAATATCCGGGCATCTTCGTATATGGTAGTAATGGTAAAGGAATCAATATTGTTGAGGGTAATGTCATTTGGAATGCCGGAGAAGGCATCCAGGTGGTTTCCGACGCTATTGTTAGAAATAACATCGTGTTCAATTGTTCCATGACCGGTATCACCGCTGCTCCACATGCCGCAGTACCTTATGTAAGTAATGTTAAGATTGTTAATAACACAATCGTTAATCATCCTAAAGGTGTTCTGATTCGGTGGAACAATGCAAGTGACATGGTCTTCGCTAATAATGCAATTTATTGTCCCGGTTCCACTGCCGTTGATGCTCCGGGACTTGGCAATGCCACCTTCGTCGCTAACTTTGTTCAAGGCCGCTTAAATGGCATAAAGATTGACGGCTCTGGATTTTGTAATGGCGGGACTGTTTACAACGCCTTTGTCGGGCCTGACAATAAGAACTATTGGCCCAAGCCGGACTCAGTGCTGATTGAAAAGGGAGATTCTGATTTTGCTCCTGAGCTGGATTTTAAT
>JABMRO010000365.1 GCA_013202635.1 Planctomycetota bacterium | reverse complement strand
GAATCGCAATTTCAACGAGGAGCTGGATAAGGGATTAGGCGAATTAGCTGCAAGTGGCATGGATGGCTACGAGCCGCTCGTCAATAATCCACAGGAAATTGAGCGCCTTGGTCCTCTGTTAAAGAAGCACGGCCTGGAAATGCGCTCGTTGTACGTCAACAGCGTCCTTCACGAGCGCCAAAAAGCAAATCAAAGCATCGATTCTGTATTGGCCATCGCAGAAAAGGCAAAAAGCATAGGCACGAAAATCATCGTAACCAATCCAAGCCCTCTTCAATGGGGCGGGCCCCAGAACAAGGATGACGGCCAGCTAAAGGTGCAGGCGGCCTCAATGGAGAAACTTGGTAGGCAATTAAAAGCAATGGGACTCACACTGTCCTATCACAACCACGATATCGAGTTGCGTAATGCCGCACGCGAATTTCACCACATGATGGTCGGAACCGACCCGGCTTATGTAACCCTGTGTCTGGATGCCCATTGGGTTTACCGCGGGGCCGGCAACTCGGCCGTTGCGCTCTTCGACGTCCTGAAGCTTTACGGCAGCAGAATATCCGAGCTGCATCTTCGCCAGTCGAAGGACAATATCTGGACCGAAACCTTTGAAGACGGTGATATAAACTATCCACGGTTGGCAAAGCACCTGCTGGATATCGGCATCCATCCTCACATCGTCCTTGAACAAGCCGTGGAAAAGGGAACACCAAATACAATGGAAACTATAGAGGCCTTCCGCCGAAGCTCAAAATATGCCCGCCGCGTCTTCGCTAAATTTGCATAGTCTTGGGGCTGCTTATGTCAGCTTTTTTTACGTTAATAAGCATTTCTAAAGGTTTGTAAATGTTGGCAAAATAAGCATTATTGGAGAAATATAAAGCATTGTATGTAAATTGCATAGATTCTGGAGCAAATTTAAAAGTTACTGAATAATCCCTGATAATCACGAAATGTGCTTGACTGCTTTTCGCAAAATCTAAATTTACTAATTGCTGATTTTGTTATTTATGGAGTATTGTCGGTCTTGGGCATAGGCTCATGGGCCTTTCGTTGATAGACTTTTTCGTAGGCTTTACAAGCAGGGCAAATCCCTGATTCGATCTTTTTAACGAACCAAAAGGCAAGCCCTTTTTGTTTTCGGCGTGCACGATTGCAGACCGGACATTCAAGGCACTGTTTGGCCTTCTTAAGGTCTTCATCTGTAATAGCTTCGTTTTGCATAATATTTACCTTATTTTGTGTATAATGAGTATTGTAACGTTACTAAACTGCACTAAATCAACTTTCTTAAGATGATTTACAATAAAATACAAACAATAACTATTGTGTCAAAATAGGCAATATACTTTTCAATTAACTATTTTAGCTTGTGCTTTTTTGTGGCTTCGCATGTGCAGAACTACATCAAAAATGGTCTTCAACAAGACAAGTATTAGAAGTAAAACTGCTGGCGATCCGATGGTCATCGCCCAATATGCGCCTCCCAAAATTGCAAACTGCATTATGATAACCCGTCTATATAGCTAATAAAACAAACCATGACCGGCTGTAAATCCACCGTAATGAATTATAAAAAAAGGAATTAGAATTAATTTACCCAGATGGACTGCCGGGTGAGATACTGCTGAGAATACTATTTTCAGAATAGTATAGAATCCAATAACCAGATTTTCAGACCAGTATAATAAAACTATGAAAAAAGCATCCCAATCCAGAAATAAAACACCAAATAAAGGTATGGCATTCGCCGCCAAAAGTGCTATTACCGGCATGTCAAGCCAGTCTTTCTTTGATAGCTTTATTTGATGAGCTTTCATAAATCTTTGGAATATAGTTATTTACTCATCAGATGCCTGATGACGGAAACAAGCAGACCCGTACCCACGACGATAAGAAAAACGGGTATCAGGGGCGAGTCAGGTTTGTAATTTTCCCAGAAGCCGCCTATCATAAAGAGCAAGCCCATAATAACATTGAATACTTTGAGTCTCAGATTCAAATATTTACGGGCTATCTGCACCAGCAGGGTAATGGCTCCGATGCCGAGCAGGATAACACCGACGCCAAGTTTCATCAGCAGGGCTATTCCTATCCAGATGAAGAGCAGCCCCCATCCTGCTGCAGGCAGCTTATCGGCGAATTTAGGTGAGTCGATCGTTTTTGACTCCTTAACTTCGGGAGTGCCCACATCATCAGGTTTTTGGTCTTCCATAACTAAACCTCCATTGAAACTTTACGTTTTTAGGAAACTGCGGAACAATAAACGGCAATATATAATTTCCTGGGCTACGGCAATAGAATATCTTTTTTTATTCTATTACGTGGATGTTTTTCTTTTTGCACATGTCCTTTAATATTTTTGGCCAGACTGTTGCACTGACCTCCCCGATATGGGCCTTTTTCAGCAGAATCATGAACGTACGCGATTGGCCTATCCCCCCGCCGATACTAAGGGGAATATCATTGTTAATGATGGCCTGATGGTAGGGAAAGTTTAGAAAATCAAGCTGATCTGTAATCTCTAATTGCTTCTTAAGCGTTTCAGCGTTGACGCGGATGCCCATAGATGTCAGTTCGTGCCGTCGCTTCGTAACCGGGTTCCAGACGAGAATATCACCGTTTAGCCCGTGCATTGGCCGGCCGTCCTCGGAGGTCGTCTCTGTTACCCAGTCGTCATAGTCGGCGGCCCTCATCTCGTGTGGGTAGCCGTCCTCGAG
>JABMRO010000364.1 GCA_013202635.1 Planctomycetota bacterium | reverse complement strand
GGGCACAGGTGTCATTATCCCGTTAGTGAATTCCTTGGTATTCAGAACTGAAAGATCGAATAGCGGACTATTCTTATAGCCAACGGTTGGAGCAATGGAATATGAGCCGTTCGTACCCGTTCCAATCCTTCCGAATGGAATGCTTACGCCCCCCGTCCCATATTCGAAGTTCATACTCCTTGTCAGCTTGCCGATAGAGGTGAAATACATGGGGCGGCGCTTGCTGGCCCGCACAATGTTGAGAAGGAGCATTTCATTTCCCGCCTTTTCCGCAACCAGGTTGAATTCCGTTGTACTCCTTGCAATGTCCTCTTTTGTGGGAATTGCGCATCCGGTAAGCAAGCTGGCGAGACTGAGTCCAGACAATACTGTCAGTGTGATATGTATATTCAGTTTCATGGCCTCATCTCCTTATTTTGTGCGGCAAATCAAGACATTCAACTAAGGACAGCCCATAGTTCCTTTCCAGGTTCACGAAGGTAGATAGAACAGATGAAAACCATCTTCAAGGCGTTTCTGGATGAATAAATATTGATTAAAAAGTTAGAATAAAGTGAATATCAAATCCCCTCGACTGGTACTCAGGATAGGAAAGTCGGCCAATAAAAAGTGCTCTTTGGGGCCTGGACTTTATCCTCGATGGTAGCTTACTTGCTTTGGAGTTTACCCACGGTGTGTGCCTACTTGCTTGTCTGCCGGGGGCCTGGGATATATACTCTCATTCCTTATGCTCTTATCATTGTGTGGCAGCCTCAAACTTGTTTGGGGATGGCTCGACGTTGCATTTCTACCTGCGGTTCACACTAATTTTAATCACTCCAGAATTTACCCTCGATTTAGCTCACTTGCTTTGGAGTTTACCCTCGGTGTGTGCCTACTTGCTTTTCTGCCGGGGGGCGGAGATCTAACCTCAATAGAAAAAATCATTAAAAATTGTACTGTGTGCTACTTGTTGCATAAGCAGTTTTAAAAAGTCTGTCTAAGAAGCATAGCTCATTATTATGTCAATTCTGATTAATAAATGCGCTTTATAAATAATCCCAGGTCTCTAAATTCATTTTATATAGATATTTAAGCTGTTCACATTTATTTGCCGAGCGCAATAACTAACTTGAATTGGTATTATGCAATACTTAACCAATGCTCAATGAATGCTTTTTTCATACGTGGAACACGTCCGTTCTTACCAATATGTCTATGATCATAAAAATTACCGCTCCCGATTAGCCAAAAAAGCTTGTCGACATTGTATGCACTTACACCAACATGATCCGCAATTCTTGTTATAGCCTTGAGAATTTGGTAATTGGATGATTTTATCCCAACTAAACCTAATGCCTTAAATTGTTCAATTATATGCACATCCGGTTTCCCAAAGTTTACATAACCTAGTTCTTTTAAGAAATCGCAGGCCAGTGGAAATGCAATACCATAGATTTCAGCTTCTAAGATTAACGGCAATGCTGCAATAAATATTTTGTCTTCATAAAAATATTTAGCCCAATTAAAGAACTCATCTGCATTGTTGAATTGAACAAAAAACTCGGCTGCTGAAAGTATTGTCTTACAGTATTTCGGCCATATACTTTTTTGAATTCTTCTGACTTTTCCCTTGGGATTTACTTTTTCTATTATTTGATCAAGCAGATATTCAGGTTTATTATTAAATTCATTTAAAACTTCTGTAGGGCTAAAATCAAACAATACTGAACCTAATTTATCTATCCCACCAATAGAACCCCCAATAACACCAGGTTTCATATTTGCGCTTTGTGCTGATGACAAAAGCTGAAAGTAAATTTTATTCAATGTAACATATTCGCCAGGAACATTCGTGGTATTAAGATAGTACTCAATAATCTCTTCCGTAACTTCTAGCGGTGTGTTTTCAAAAAGATATACCTTTGCCTCTTTATACGCTCGAATGTCTAAATCTTTATTCATTTTCTAAGCTAACCTAATAATATATAACACGAAATCTCGATGATGTCTATCTGAGCTGATTTTATCCTGCCATTATATACATTTCATTATGAAGCCGAATCAATCACTTATCATATTGCTCATTCTTTGCCTTCTTCGAATTTCTTTTTCGTGGCGACTCAGAAGCCGATCTTGACTTGCGAAAGCTGATGGGTTCGAGACCGAGGATTTTCCGGGCATCATTTATTGGCCCGATCCCATAATTGTCCTTTCTCCAGATTATGATAAGCCCATCTGCTGAAATGTCTTTGTCTTTGGCAGCTATTATTTCAGCAAGCTCATTTATTGACTTCGCTCTTGAAAACATATCCTTCACTTGCTCCAAAGGAATGTTTTCACGTGTGACCAAATCATATACCCAATCGTGCTTCAAAAATTTCTGCATGCGTTTCGACTCCGCGAGCCTTTCTCCCTCTGTCTCGATTAATTTCCGGGCTACTTTACTCTCTGAAACGCTATACACGACTTCCTCAAGGTATCTTTTGAGAGTATTACTAATCTCTGATAGATACCTCACTTGATCCGCGAGCGATGTTAATTGGCGCTGTCCTGAACGTCGGGACAACATTTCTTTGAATAAGCCTCCCCATTGTTCGCGAAGCCATGCTGCGATCTCTGTATGGCGATCAAATTGATGGATCGGGTTGTTTCGGGACTGACTCAGGATCTCATCGATCAAGAGGAATACGTTCACAGAGTCGACGTATGCATAAGTAATGTCCTTCTTACCGCGGTTTCTCCTGAATGTCTCGTACTCGGTGTATACTGATCTGTCAACCAGAATGTAGATTGGGATGTCGCGTTCTAACGCCGACTGGTACTCACGCTTCGTAATGCTGGCGTAACGGTCAAAGAATCCCTCTGGCGGTGTGATTCCTTCGGTACTGGCTGGTGAGCCGTATCTCCCACCTATGATCAGTACAAAAACGTCAGAATTCTTTGCCTCTCGATAACAAGATTCGTCTAAGGGGAGATCGGGATCAAAAGCAATTGCCCCCTTCTCAGAAAGGATCGCCTCGTAACCTAGATTTTCGATGAACTGCTCAAGAGAGGACCTAATATGTTTCAAATCGTAGAATGTAGAGCTAATGAATACTCTTGGTCTGGCCATAACATGTCTCCTTTAACAGGTTCACATAGTAGTACCTGTAGTAGAGCTATACAACGCTTTTTGTAAGTCAAACTAACTGAATACTTCTAAAAGCAGCCATGTTTGTAAATCAATGGTAAAATTTCCGCATCTGCTGATTTTATTATGAAGGGGATAATTGCTTAAGGCAAGCAAAAATAATTCAAAATTCAATCCCGGCCTCCCGGAACAACTCTCGATTAAACGCTCTGTTCGACTCGCTGTCTTTATCCCTCACCAACTCATCCACCCATTTACTCATCAAATCATCTACTTATTCTCTCATCCAAACCTCGAAAAATCGAGCAATTTTCAGCAAAAAACGTTAAAAAACAACAAAAACCAACAAAATCAACAACCCAACTTTAGTTCACTTTGAACTTGACTGCGTCAAGTCATGGAGTTTATTTTCGATTTCCGTTGATTTTTCGCAAAAAAAATGGTATAATACACATATATTAGCCAGTAGGCTAACGAAAGCATCGTAGTGTGCAAGTCATAAGCCACAGCGTGGCAAGGTCTTAGGGCCAACCGGCCCAGATTACATTAGTAAATAGTTGCTCTGTAGAAAAGCTCTTTGAAACAAAAATAAGACTATTAGCAGGTTGTGTGTTATGGCGAGCAGGAATACTTCTCTGAGTTGAGGCCAGTATTCTTTTGAGCTAAGGGAATCTGTAAGGT
>JABMRO010000363.1 GCA_013202635.1 Planctomycetota bacterium | reverse complement strand
CCGGCCCTGGGGCGCCCTGACCATCATCGACCGCCGGCTTGGTATTGACGGCCGTGAGCCTGTAATAAGAACCTGGCCCGTCGATGCTGTCGAACGTGTTGGAAAAGGAGACTTTGATGCGTTTCTGAGCGTAAATCCCAAGTACGAGGACCCGTACCCTTTGAATGATAAGTATTTCCTCTGTTCGCGAATGACAGGCCGCGGTGAACAGATGGGAATTTACCTGGTTGATATTTTTGGCAACGAGATTCTTCTGCACGTCGAAGAGCCCGGCTGTTATGATCCTATGCCGTTAGGGCCGCGACCAAGACCGCTGCGAATTCCTTCCCGGCGCGACTTCGATAACAAACATGGTTACTTCTACATTGTCAATGTTTACGAAGGCACCCATATGGCAGGAGTGGAGCCCGGCACGGTCAGGTATCTGCGAGTAATTGAGTCACCGGAAAAGCGTTTCTGGACCCATTCGCAATGGGGTGGTCAGGGAGTTCATTGTCCGGCCATGAACTGGCACAGTTTCGAAAACAAACGCATACTCGCCACAGTATCGGTCGCTGAAGACGGTTCGGCTTACTTTGAAGTGCCATCCGATAAGTTCGTATATTTCCAGCTTCTCGACGAAAACAAAATGATGGTCCAGTCCATGCGCAGCGGGACAATCGTCCAGTCCGGAGAAACAACCGGCTGCGTCGGATGTCATGATAATCGCCTGGGCGCACCAGCACTGTTGAGCAGAAAGATACCAATGGCTCTGCAGAGAGCGCCGAGCAAACTTAATGGCTGGCATGGAAAACCGCGTATATTCAGCTATATTAAGGAAGTACAGCCGGTTTTAGATAAACATTGTGTTTCATGTCACGACTTTAATAAAGATGAAGGTAAGAAACTCAATCTTGCCGGTGACAGGACAAATACATTTAATACATCCTACAATGAACTGTGGCGAAAGAAATATATCAATGCAATCGGCGCCGGACCTTATGAAACGCAGCCGGCTTACTCGTGGGGCTCACACGAAAGTGAAATTATAAAGGTCATTCTCGCCGGACATTACGACGTCAAATTAACCGAAGCCGAATTTGAAACCATCGCAACGTGGATTGATTTAAATGGAGTTTACTATCCACGCTACGATACAGCTTATCCCGACAACCTGACTGGCCGGTCTCCGCTTAACAACGAACAAATTGAACGACTCAGTACGTTGACTGGAGTACCTTTTGTAAAGCTGGCCGCTCATAATAATAATTCTGGACCACAACTCAGCTTTGACCGGCCAGGCCTCAGCCCGTGTCTTGCAAAGATCAAAGACACAAACAGTCCTGAGTACATCGAGGCCCTCGATATCATTCGCGCCGGCGGCCGGATGCTGCAGGCCCGTCCACGAGCGGATATGCCGGGCTTTGAGGCTTGCACTATTGACCAACAGCGCCAACAGGAATATGTGGCGCGTCAACAAATTGAGCTGCGCAACCGCCAGGCGATTAACAAAGGCCAAAAGCTATACGACACTCATTCACGATAACTCAGTTTATTTGTCATTGAACTGCAATCTATTTGATTTTCCATAACTCTTTCAGCACTTTATACATATCAGGGTCGTGCTGTTGTAATTCGGCGCGAACAAAGGGATAAAAATCGTTGGTGCCGAAAAAAGCTTCGGAACATTCGGCGAAATACTCCTGGTCGTTATTCAGAGCATAAGCACGTCTGGGCTTTCCTGCGATGTGCAGGACAGACTCATATTTTTTGCTCTCCACCATCTTCTGGAAGGCCTGATTGATTTTCTTATTATCGTAACCGAGAACACAGTGATGGTAGGAATGAGCTAACTCGTGCAATACCATCCAGGGCTGGCCGATAGTCCATGTAAGAAAATTCTCGGCATTTGCTATCTCGACGCTTCGAGCCTTCTCGGGATTGAAGTCGTTATTAGTAAGCCATTCTTTGCTGGGATGGTAGCACATACATGGATGCCGCGGGGCTTTATACTCGACCCAAATAGCTATACGACGCACCTCCTTCAAAGCCTCCTTCGGCACAACGCGGCTAACCTGATAAAGCTGGAATCTCAAGAGCTTCAACGTATCTTTAGCAAGCTGCGGATGGCCGGACAAAAGCTCATTGTTAATGAGGACTTTCCAGCCTTCAATTTTTTGGACGGTGTAGTCCGAAGTTGGAGTGTATTTACTTGATGCCAGGCAAAAGATTAATAAAACAGAGCACATAAGCGTAATTTTTTTCATCTGCAATAATCTCCTAATATGAAGGTTTTCCATAGCGGTCATTTTCGAATGCCAGTAAGCGGGTAGAGTATATATAAATACTGCAATAACGGCAAGAATACAGACGACAGAGGGAATATCGAATATCGAACAAGGAATGTCGAATATCGAAGGGAAGGTTGCGGGACCCGAGGCTCGGATGATGGACGACTGACATTTGAGATTGGGTTTGTTTTGGCTTTG
>JABMRO010000362.1 GCA_013202635.1 Planctomycetota bacterium | reverse complement strand
CTATAAAGATAATTATCTGTTAACGGAGATTGATTAGAAAGAATAGCAGTAACAATTGGATGGTTAGGCTTGGAAATCTCGTTCCTCAAGAATAAATCAATGTCAGTTCCGCCAGTGCCTTCATTACCGCCTTGCCAGAACCATGAAACATTGCCAGGAAGCTTCGCATTCAATACTCCATTAGCCCATCCTCCGCCTGCGGCAAAGAATATCAGTGTGCCGCCTTTTTCAACATATTCTTCGAACAAAGCTTTCTTTGACGCATAGTCATCATAGAATTGCTGAACCTGATCATTTACAATAAGGACAACCTGATACGCGAAAACGTCAATAGTGTTATTTTCGATCTCTTGCCAGGTTGCGACTTCATAGGTTTTGTTAAGCGAATCCAGAACTTCTATATTAGCAGTCGAGTTCCAGGGGTCACTCGTTTGAATGAGCAGGATGTTCGCTCCGCCAGCATTACGTGGAGCAGATCTATATGATGATTTATTATATATCTGCACTGCTTTCCCCTGAAAGGCGGACCCAGGCATCTGGGCAAAGGACGACACAATCGCAAAGCATGTCAGAACCAAAGAGCCAGACAGTTTTCTAATGCCTCGGAACAGGTGTAATTTCATTTAATAGTTCCTCCATTTGTCGTCTGAAAATGTGGCTTCACTCGAAAAAAATAATCATTCGGTATATGCCTTGGATTATTATTATATTATTATATTATATCATCACTGTTACAACTTCCACTTTAGCATAAAAGACGTCGACAATCAATGATAACGAATTTATTTGGTTTAGATTTGAAGACGACAAGGAAAGCAGGTGTTTATGGCAGAATTGATTAACACATTTTCATGGTCCGTATCTGCGTCGCGAGACTTCGATGAATGCCGTCGAAAACGGTATTTGGCCAGGTATGCAATGTGGAACGGCTGGAAGGATCAGGCGACAGATATCCAGCGTGCGGCCTATCGGCTGAGCAAAATGGAGAACCGGTTCATACTGCAGGGCAATGCAGTGGAAATGGCTGTGATATGGGCAATCCGCCAACAGCAAGAAGGCAAAGCCGTAACTATGGATCAAGCTTATGCTGTCGCGGCCAGGCCGTTCCTGAACCAGTGCTGGAAAGAGTCCAGTAAGAAGAT
The DNA here is from genome assembly GCA_013202635.1 of Planctomycetota bacterium. GTDB lineage: Bacteria > Planctomycetota > Phycisphaerae > Sedimentisphaerales > Anaerobacaceae > NIOZ-UU13. Next base: position 1,674 of record JABMRO010000362.1, on the reverse strand, counting down.
GTGGAAGTCCAATCCCAAGAAGTTCTGTTGCCTGCAGGAACATTATTATCCTGAGCATAACACCCAGCCCGAAAGTGAAATGACAGCACGGATGATTGATGAGATCAAGCAGTGCCTGTCAAATTTTATCCAGGAGGGTCTTCCAAGGTTCAAAGGCATCGAAGAAGCACAGGAGGTTAAAATCGCAACAGTTGACTCCGGTGATCCGGAGTCGTTCCAATTTGAAGGACTCAAGATTTACGCGATACCGGATTATGTGTACAAGAAAGACGACCAGATACATATCCATGACTGGAAGTCTGGAAACCCGAGGCCGTTCCACAACGATCAAATGGCTCTATACAGTCTGTGGGCGAACGTGAAACACAATGCTCCTGTGGGCAATATTCACGTTCATCTCGAATATTTGTTGTCCGGCACTGTGCAAAGCGCTGTATTGACGAAAAACGAATTCCAGAAAATCAGCCGGTTGATCCGCTGTTCTGTTGCCGAAATGGCCGAATATCTAGTTGATGGGGATATTCGGAAAAACAAGCCGCTTCCTCAGGAAGACTGGGAAATGGCCGCTGACATTTATGCCTGCAAAAGGTGCAAATTCTTTGAGCTTTGCAAACCCGAACTTGGCAATATCTGATACAATTCATCGGTTGATCGAAAAGCATCGAGGCACGGCCGATTTGCATATCACGCGTGTCATGGGCGCGTTTGTTGTTGTCTCCAAAGGCAGAATTCTGGAAATAGACCGCACCCATGCTTTACAGTACTGTCCGCTTCAGCGCATGTTAAGCAACTTGGGCATGGAGGATTATCTTTACGAAAAAATTCAGCGCTTTGGCCATTTTACCGCCAATCGGGAAGTCGCGAGAGCATCGGCCGGTGTTCCCTTCGGTACAAGCGAAATGCTTGCTGCTGCATTGCGGAAAAAGGTTCTTGACTGTGCTATTACAGTGTGTGACGGAGCCGGCACGGTTGTTACGAGCAGCCAGGAAATCGCCCAGGGAATAGGTGCCAGAATGAATGGATTGTTCTATACGACGGCTATCCCCGAAGTGCAAAAGAAACTCCGTGAGCACCGCTGTATTCTTTTCGATGATGCCGCAATTGACCAGATTCGCGGACTTAATGCTGCTCTTAATGCCGGTTATAAAAAAATCGGGATTACGGTGAATATATGCTATGGCGAGAATTTCCTTGAGATGAGGCGAACTGAGAAAGAAAAGGATGTTATGCTTATTATCGCTGGAATCTGTTCAACCGGCGCCGACAAGGATAGGGCTAAAGAGGTAGCGGAACATGCGGATTTAACATGGAGCTGCGCCTCAAAATACATGAGGGAATTCGGCAGAACCGCCTTGCTGCAAATAACGCATGGCATTCCCGTTTTTGTGTATACGCGCAAGGGTCTCGATCTTATTGCAGCGTATTCCGATAAGGCCGGAGCCAGTGTGATCAAAAGCCTTAAGCCGGGCAAACAGTATATGCTTGCGTATGGTGCTGGCCCTTGTCAGGTCAGGCTGGGTGAGAACCTGCTTGCTCTGAAGGATGCTCAGTTGCCGGTGCCCGGCAAGCACGAGCCGGTTCCGTTATGCTGACAGAAGGATTCAAAAAATTAAACCACCCAGCCTTCGCCACGACTTCGCCCTGCGTGGCTTCGTCGGGCTTCGCCTTTCGTGG
>JABMRO010000361.1 GCA_013202635.1 Planctomycetota bacterium | reverse complement strand
GACCTATAAAGAAGCCGAAGCCAAGGTTGAAAAAGAAAAAACCAAAGAAGAAAAAGCTGCTGTAAAAGAGGCCAGGGCCGAAGAAAAGGCCGCCGCAAAAGAAACCAAGGTAGAAGAAAAGGCTGCTGCAAAAGAAGAAAATGCTGCCGATAAAGAAGCCGAAGCAAAAGAAGAATAGAAACCATATTTAGCCCCCCAATTTATTCATTGGGGGGCTGTTTTATCCCCGCGCCTGCCCTGAGTGTAAGCGAATGGTCGAAGGATTTTACGTGGGGCTTTTGACCTGAAGTCCAATGAGAATAGATGTTCTTACGCTTTTTCCCCGGATGTTTGAATCGCCCCTTGGCTGCTCGATATTAAAGAGGGCACAGGAGGCGTCCCTGGTCGAAATAGCTCTCACCGACATTCGGGACTTCGCCGCCGACAGTTACAGAAAGGTTGATGATAAACCTTATGGTGGCGGCCCGGGTATGGTCATGATGCCAGGCCCGGTTTTCGACTGCTTCGAGCACGTCCAAAAATTATCACCCGAAAAAAGCCGCACTATCCTCCTTACCCCACAGGGTAAAAGATTCGACCAGAAAAAAGCCGCCGAACTAAGCAAAGAAAAACGCCTAATTTTAATCGCTGGCAAGTATGAAGGTTTCGATGAGCGAATTCGTATCGGCCTCGACGCCGAGCAAATATCCATAGGAGATTACGTCTTAAACGGCGGCGAATTAGCTGCTATGGTAATCATCGATGCGGTCGTAAGATTATTACCCGGCGCACTCGGCGATGAGGACTCGTCGAAAGATGATTCATTCAGCGAAGGCCTTTTGGAATACCCGCAATACACAAGGCCGGAGACCTTCCGCGATATGAAAGTCCCCGATATTCTCCTAAGCGGCGACCACGCAAAAATAGCCGAATGGCGACGCCAACAATCCCTCGAACGAACAAAAAAATGGCGGCCAGATTTACTAAAAGATGACAACGGATAATATGAAAAAAATTTACATAGCAAGGATCAGTAGATATGAAAGACGTTACGATTGCATAGCATTCACTACCTTACTTATCTTTCAGTATTGTATGCTTCTTCAATCGCTTCTATCAATAACCTTCGAGCTTTAAGCATATCATTATCCAAGATTGCTTCCACAATCATGAGCCGGCGGTATTCACTCTTAGAGTATCGCCTGAGCAGGTAACGTTCTTTGTCTGATACTGCCTTTTGTAGAATAACATTATAGTAAATAGTTCGCTCTATATTGTTGCGAAACTGTTTTATTCTGTCTTGATCAATCAAGTTCTGATACCCAAAGCGGACAAGATATACTAGCGCTATGGCCCTTCTATTCGCTCTGCATGCCCCCTCAGCATTTTTGAAATTCGAATTCTTCTCAAATTCGTCCACTGCTTCATGCGACCTTCTGAGCGTCTCCTCTACGTCTCTTATTAAATACTCAGGTAAAACCTCAGACTTGAAAGTCGAAACTTGTAAGTCAGAAGACTTCACCGAGTTTCTAATAAATTGTTTGAAGGTTTTTCGCGCTTCTTCAATTTCTTCACGAGCTTCCTGTTGATTGCTCACAGGTCTTCTTAAGTTTTCCAATAATGGCTTTAATTGTACCTCGGGACTTAATTCCGGATTTAATGCTCGAAGGAAACGAGATAACGGTCTCTGTTCCATGTGTCCGATATAGTGTTCCAACATAGCTGCGTGGTCTTTCCTTGCGTTTATGAAATCATCCCCCGACTCAGTAGCTACCTCACACATAAGCATAAGAATATCTTCCAGATTTCGATTAATTAACTTATCGAACCTTATCTCAATATAGAGTATCGGAACCAGCACAACTAGCGTGATAACCAATATCAACTTTGCCTGTTTGCGAATCGGTCCAGTGAATCGCCTCAATATGGTCCCACAAGTGCTAAGACTCATTTCACATCCCTTTTGTGAAACTGATTTTTTAGAATATCATTTACTAGTTGATATGTCTGAATGGTGAAATACAAAACAGCCACTACGACTCCAAAAATCAAGAAGAACAATTCTAACCCTTTCAATACAATAGGTGTCGTATATCCTTGAAAAGCAAATAAACTGCTAATCCAACATGTAAGTTTTGCTGCACCAAGGCAAATTGTATACCAACAGATAGACATCACTGAATTCAATAAAAAGAGGATCAGATACTTAACATCGCCCTTAACATAATCTGCAAGGTTATATATAACTTTTGGCCATTTTTCGGATACAATGTGCATTTTTTGCCTGACAGCTAAGAATGTAATTAAACTCCCCACAGCTGAGCCAACACATACGGCGGCCGCTACAATCTTGATTGTCGTAGTAGTATCCATATTTCTACATCTGTCCCAGAAGCACGCAGAAAGAGCCTGTGGTCACTGCAAAGATGAAAATAATCAAAGATCCGACGGCAATGGTTTTTTCGGCGCCTTCATTTAACTTTCTCAGTTCTGAAACATCGGCAAACCAATATGTTGCAATCATCAATACCCAAACACACCCTCCGCCCGAAAGTATTTCTGCAAGCCCCATTGTTCCTTCTGAACCAAATAGATGGCCCAAGGCACCTGCCGAGATTGCTCCTGAAATAAGTAATAATTCTCCATTCGACACCAACTTCACTAAACTTGTAGCCTTACCTCTACTAAGATTCCGTAGAAAATTATAGGATAACGGCGTCAACGTAATAATTACGCTAAATATGACCCACCTAATTAAGTGCGCTTCCATATACTCCGATTCCGCTAGTCCAGGCCACATGAATTAAAATGAAACTTTCTCCTCTGGGATCAGCTTCGTAACCGTGAAATCTTGCCCGCTGAATCCAGATTTTCCAATTGTACGGATATCCTGCTCTCCTCGCAAGCCAAAAATTATTTTTAACATTCATATTCTGGGATACTGAACCTGATTTTTTTCACCAATAATTCGATTCATAGAGGAGGCTTGTATGTTTAATCTATTACCCCCCTATTCATATAATTGTAACAGATGTTGAATATTCTCCATATTTACTATATTCTTTACTGTGAGTTTTACTTCTTCTATGGGAAGTTTATTGAAAGGAGCACAATGAAGAATCTCAATCGACGCGAATTTCTAAATTTCGTAGCCGGTAGTTCCATAGCCGCAGCGATGTCTTTAGCCGGCTGCGACCGAAACCTTGCCGAACGACGCAGGGCCGCAAAAAGACAGCCGAACATTATTTTCTTGCTGACCGACGACCATCGGGCCGACGCTATGGGCTGTGCCGGAAATCCAATCATCCAGACACCTAATATGGACAACCTGGCGGCAAACGGCGTAAGGTTCACAAACGCCTTTGTCACCACCTCTATATGCGCTTCCAGCCGGGCCAGCATCTTCTCCGGCCAGTGGACCCGCCGTCACGGCATCATCGACTTCGCCACTCATTTTTCCGAAGAGGCCCTTGCCCAGACTTACCCTATGCTTTTAAGCCAGGCCGGATACCGAACCGGCTTTATCGGTAAGTATGGCGTCGGGCCTAAAAGAGACCTTCCCATCGACAAATACGACTACTGGAAAGGCTTCCCCGGCCAGGGCAGATACGAAAACAAAGACGAAAACGGAAATTATAAACACCTCACGCAGATTATGGGTGAGCAGGCGACTGAGTTCCTGCAGGGCTGCTCAGAGGACCAACCTTTCTGCCTGTCAGTAAGTTTCAAGGCCCCTCACGTTCAGGACAGCGACCCGCGACAGTTCATTTACGACCGCGCGTATTCCGATCTGTACAAAGATGTCACCATCCCGACACCGGAGACGGCCCATCCTCGCTATTTCGAAGCACTGCCCGAATTCCTGCGAACATCCGAGGCACGCAGGCGTTGGGAGAGACGTTTCCCGAATCCCGAAAAATTCCAGGAATCCGTCAAGAGCTATTACCGTCTTATCACCGGCGTCGATGTCGTCATCGGGAAAATCCGCGACCGGCTAAAACAGCTCAGCTTTGACGACAACACAGTAATAATGCTCATCGGTGACAACGGCTTCTATCTCGGAGAGTACGGCCTTGCAGGAAAATGGTTCCCCCACGAGCTTTCCATCCGCGTGCCGCTTCTCGTCTATGACCCCAGAGCAAACACCAAACACCACGGCCTTACCCTCAACCAGGTGGCGCTCAACGTTGACATCGCACCGACTATCCTGGAGCTTGCCCGCCTCAAAGCCCCGCAGCAAATGCAGGGCCGAAGTCTTGTGCCCCTGCTAAAAGGCAGAAAGCCGCGATGGCGGACCGAATTCTTCTACGAGCATCCATTCGAGCACAAAACCATCGCCCGCACAGAGGCCCTGCGCACCAAGCGCTTCAAATACGCCAGATACATTG
>JABMRO010000360.1 GCA_013202635.1 Planctomycetota bacterium | reverse complement strand
CTTACGACCTCAGCAGTCTCATCGTTGCCCGATTTAGCCGCTGCTATCGAAAGTTCATCGGTGCTTTGAAGGTTCTCTGCCCTTCGGGCCATATCTTTTGCGATGTTCCTGCAAATTACGGCGAGCCAGCCGGCAAATCGACTCTCTTTTTTTAACTGCGGCAGCTTAACAGCGGCCTTGGCAAATGCCTGCTGGGCTGCGTCTTCAGCTAAGTGCCTGTCGCCAAGCACCGAATGTGCAATTGCAACCATAGCCGGATAGTAACGCTGGCAGAGTTTCGTAAAGCCCTCTGCATCACCGTTGATAGCTGACCTGACTAATGTTGTATCCGGTATTTGAATCACTAACCTTTCTTTCTCCGGAGCCCCGGGCATTATTTATTTTCGCTGACTCAGCTTCTATTAATTCAGACTGATTATTGCACTCAAAATGGGCGCTGAAATTACTGCTTTTGCAGATTTTTTTATTATATTGATTTTGAAGTGATTGGCGCATAAAAAAGGCCGACTCTACTGAGCCGGCCTTTTCTTAAAATAAACCTTTAGCCCTATAACGGGCAACAATTACGTTTTACGGATAACCTGTTATCGCGTGCACTATTGAGCTGTGGTGCCTGTCGCTGGGCAGCAACCTGTGTTGGCTGTCGCGGAAGCATCGGATTTTGGGCAGCAACCAGGTGCGGCTTCTCCGGCGCAGCACGGTTTGGTGCAATCAGGTGGACAGGTCTTTGGACAACAGTCTGGTTTGGCCTCTCCGGCGCAGCAAGGCTTGGTGCCGTCAAGCGGACAGGTCTTTGTGACAGCCCCGCCCTCAGCCGTTTTAGAACTTTCTACGTTGGCGTTTTCAGCAAAGAAGGCATTCGCTGCCGGACAGCATGCACTGCCTGTTGCCTGACAGGTTTTGGGCTGCGAGCCGGTAGATAAAATGTTTGTGTAATTACCCAGCAAAACCGTACCTGCCATCAGAGCAACCACGACAGCAGCGATAATAAGCAAATTTTTCGTGTTTTTAAGACTCATTGGAATTTTCCTCTTAAAAAAGTTAGCATTTAGTATTCAAGCAGGGCTTGAATACACAAATATAATCTCCAAGTGTTTATTATACCAATTTTATAGAAGTAGTGTTCGGAAAAAAGCTGATAATTTCCATAAAAAGATGGTGTCCTATAAAGATTAAAATATTGCTGAAATTGGGCATTAAACCGAAGGCAATTGTGCAAAACTCCCGTTAATATCGCTTTTTGCTGCTTTTTTTGAGGAATTGCCGACCTGATTACAGCGAATGTTTTCAGGAGCAATCAGACAGGTATTGCGTTGCGAAACGCTGTGCGGCCGAGCGGAGCAGGGCACGGCTGTTTTCGAGTGCATATTCGAGGGACATATTTTCATCTTTGCAGGATATGGCAGTGGCGATTCCGATTTTTTGATACTCCTGCTGCGGTATGTTAACCTGACCTGCGAGCACGGCAACGCGAGTGTGTGATTGCGAGGCTGTTTTTAAGATTCCGGATACGACTTTTCCGTAGAGCGATTGCCTGTCGAAAGAGCCTTCGCCGGTAATGACCCAGTCGGCGGATTCGAGCTCGGCAAGGAGGTTGCTATGAGCCATTATCGTTTCTATGCCGGATACGACATCGGCATTCATAAATGCTATAGCGCCAGCGGCCAGCCCGCCGGCCGCGCCTGCGCCGGGGACGTTGATATCACGTTGGAGTTGTTTACGAACGAGGCCGGCTAAGCGTGCAAGACCCTTTTCCAGTTGTTCTACCATCTGGTCTGTCGCGCCTTTTTGAGGGCCGTAAACTTTAGCTGCGCCCTGCTTGCCGCAGAGCAAATTGTTGCAATCACAGAGGACTTCTAACGGGACAAGGTTGAGGTTTTCAGGACTGACTATTTTTGTGATTTTCTCAAGGGCCGCGCCGCCGAGCGGGATTGAATTATCATGGCTATCGAGGAATTTCCATCCTAAAGCCATAGCTGCTCCGAGGCCGCCATCTACAGTTGCGCTGCCGCCTACGGCCAGGAGGATTTTGCATGCACCATATTCAAGCGCAGCTTTAATAAGCTGGCCTGTCCCGTAGGTGGTTGTTTTGAGCGGGTTCATCTGCTCGGTCGAAAGCAGTTCGAGCCCGCTGGCCGAGGCCATCTCGACAAGAGCTGTTTTGTCGTCGAACCAGGCAAATCCCGCTTCGACCTGCATATCCGGAAGGGGGCCCATTACTGTTTGCGGTATCCACCGGCCGTTGGCTGCTTTAATCATTGCCCTTGCAGTGCCCTCACCACCATCGGCCATTGGTTTTATGACAAGCTGGGCATCGGGCGTGATTTCAGCGATGGCCTTTGCGATTATTTCGCATGCCTCGTAAGCTTTGAGGGTCCCCTTAAATGAGTCGGTTGCAATGACGACTTTCATAAAATTAAAGTTTCATCAAAAGTTATCTGTTCTTTAGAGGACAACCAGACTGATAATCCACAACGTAACGGCTGCGGCACCGCCTTCTATGAGAGATCCGAGTGTTTGCAGTTTATAACCCTGCTTTACGGTCATTTTAGACAGGCCCGTAACTACCCAGAAATAACTGTCATTTGCATGACTGACCACCATAGAGCCGGCGCCGATGGCTACGACAACCAGAGCTCTTGCTGTCGGCGTTTCGAGGCCGAGCGTCCCTAAAAGCGGCGCTACGATACCCGCTGTAGTAATGATAGCCACGGTTGACGAGCCTTGTGCCGTTTTGAGTGCTGCGGCGATGATGAAAGGCAGCCAGATACTAAGATTCGTACCTTTGCCGAGATATTTTCCCACAACATCGGAGATTCCTGAGTTCTGAAGCACCTTACCGAAAGCGCCGCCGCAGCCGGTTATGATAATGATAGTTGCCGCAGCTACGACCGCCTGGCCGACCCAGCCGGAAGCGGAAAGCATTTCGGTGGTAATTTTTTTCGGCAGCAGCAGGGCAAAGAAAACGCCCAACAGAAGCGCCACTACCGGTTGTCCCAAAAAGTTAATTACAGCGGATGTATCCCCCTGGCCGAATGGATGGCTCGGGAAATCACCGATTGACCTGGCTACAATCAAAACTATAGGCAGAAAGATAGGAACAACCGACCTGAGAGCTGAAGGTGTTTCAGGGGCGAGTTCCTGCGAATCCTGTTCCGGCGATTCCGAATCGGGGCTGATGTATATTCTGGCTGCAAACTTTATTGCGAACAGCCAGCCGGCTGCGAGGGCGACAATGCTTACCATCGCCCCCCACAGGATTACCAGGCCAAGGTCGGCCTCCAGCAGCCCCGCCGCAGCGACAGGTCCGGGTGTCGGCGGGACCATTGTGTGGGTGGCGTAGAGACCAAGACTGAGCGCTATTGCACTTGCCGCTAATGATATCTTTACTTTGCGGGAAAGCGCTTTGGCCAGAGGACAAAGGATGACGAAGGCCGAATCACAAAACACAGGTATGCTGACAATATAACCGATTATACTCATAGCCAGAGGAACATTTTTACTGCCTACCAGTTTAAGCGTGCTCTCGGCCAGTTTATACGCGCCGCCGGATTTTTCCAGAAATGTGCCGATGACCGCCCCGGCTAAGATGACAATGCCGATGTAGCCGATAGTGCCGCCGAAGCCCG
>JABMRO010000359.1 GCA_013202635.1 Planctomycetota bacterium | reverse complement strand
TCCATCGAAATCCTCGGACAGGAATTGCTAATGACTTGTGTGTCGATGGGTAATCCTCACGCTGTATTTTTCTGTGATAATTTGGAATTAATCGAACTCGAAAAACTTGGTCCTGCTATCGAAAACCATACTCTTTTCCCAAACCGCATCAATGTTCATTTCGTTCAGACTGATAAGCCAACAGAATTTACAATGCGGACATGGGAGCGAGGCAGCGGTATCACGATGGCTTGCGGGACCGGCGCCTGTGCAGTTTCTGTGGATGCGGCACTTACCAGTCGAACAGAACGAATATGCACCGGACATTTACCGGGTGGTGACTTGAATTTGAATTGGTGCCAGGAAGATAATTGCGTTTATATGACGGGGCCGGCGGTGGAAGCCTTCGAGGGCATCTGGCCGGAAGAATAATTCTTATATACAAAGCTTTGGGGAGCGGCAGAATTGCAAAGCCACGCCATGCTTGTCAAAGTTTAAACCTGCATCTGCGTCCGAGATAATATCAGTCCTCAAGACCTTGGCAAAGCCTGAAATCCTGCCGCCAAATTCAAGCAAACCGCGTTTTGGTGGTATTGATAATTCTACTTCCAACAGGCAGCCTGTCTTAAATGTCGCCTCCTGGGTCTCAAAATACAAACCGCCGGTACCTACGTTTACAGTACAGCCGGTATGTGCTCGATCTGTTGCGGAACCAACTTCACGATATGATATATCAAACGTCGCCCCCAATCGTTTATATTTGCGTCTTTCGTCTCGGTCCATCATATGCATCCTTGCATAAAACTCCTCGATCCTCATCCTTGTAACAAATACACAAAAACATTGTATTGCAAAAAACGTTCCAAAGCAAAGGCTAAACTAATACCCCATTTTAACTTTTATAAATCCTTGCTCGACATAAAGTTAAACATAATTATTCAACTTATATCAACAGACTTAAAAAAAAACATTTGTAGCGTTGCTAAATAGCAACGCCAGAAACCAACTTCACCCTTTGATTTCTGAATATTTGCACAAAACAAACCCATTTAGCTGCTTATTTTATAAAACGTTATGTTTCTTATTAAACAGGCAACCTTCTCAGTCCGAAAAAAGGAACGTGTGCGTTGTTTTTTTGCAACACATTCCCTTGACAATAGCGGAGACAGGTTTTATTATCGTAACTATGCCAGAACGCCCGGAATTACAACCAAAAAACTCAACTCAAAACGGCGAGAAACCAAAAGCGAATGCCGCGAATGACAGCTCTGAATTTGGGGGACATAGCAGTTCAATCGTACAGTCATTACCGATAGGATTGATTGCCTTTAACACTGATTTGAAAATTATCGAGGCCAATCCTCAGGCAACACAATTAATCGAGTTATGTGATTACATCAATGAATCCTTAGCAAAAGGTACCGATGACAAGATATGGCGGGGTTGGACAGAACAATTACAATCAGCGATTTCAAAAGGAAAAACATGCAGATTTGAGGATGTAGGGTATACGTCGAACAACAAAACAAAACTATTGCGAATCATCTGTACACCGCTGAAAGAAGCTAAAACGTCAAACAATCTCGGCGCTATCGTGATAATCGAAGACGTAACCGAAAAGGTCAATACCCAAAGACAGTATGCCAATACCGAAAGGCTGGCTGCAGTCGGCAAGCTTGCCTCTAAGGTCGCCCATGAACTAAATGACCCTCTGGATGGGATTCTTCGATATGTTAATCTCACGATGAGAATTGTTGAGCAGGAAAACCTCGAAAAGCCCAAAGAATACCTCAGCCAATGCCGAAAGGGACTTATGAGAATGGTGCAAATTGTAAGCGAGCTGCTGGAATTTTCACGCAGCACTTACACGCCGCTGGAATATACTTCAATAGAGCAGATTATCGAAGATGCTGTTAAAATAATGGGCTCGAAAGCAGAGACTCTGAATATTAGAATCTCGCGAAACTACACTTCCGGCTTGCCACAAATCAGAAGCGGCAATCTGTTTCAGGTATTCTGTAATCTTACCAAAAACGCCCTTGATGCAATGCCGGAAGGAGGAGAATTAAGAATCTCAACCCGTCTGGCAGCAAACGATACCATTGTTGCTGAATTTTGCGATACGGGAACGGGCTTACCGCCGGAAAATACAAAAGATATATTTGAGCCTTTTTTTACGACAAAAGACAAAGGCAAAGGAACAGGTTTGGGATTGGCAATATGCAAGGATATAATTGAAAGCTATAATGGCCGGATAACCGCCGAAAACAGCTCAGAGGGCGGCAGCATTTTCACCGTGTATCTGCCTGCAGGAAATGATTCATAAAGCACACATAAATACGGATTGGAAATTTCTATGAGAGAAAAGAATATTCTTGTTATAGACGATGATAAAATCATATTGGATTCCCTGTGTGAGTTCCTGAGACTCGAAGGATTCCAGACCAACGGCGCTGAAACATTAAAGGGCGCTTTAACCAAATTAGAACAAGAGTACTACAATCTGGTCATAACAGACGTTAACCTGCCGGACGGAGACGGCCTCGAATTACTGGATATTATCAGGGAAAACCATCCTCAAACGGTTGCCATTGTGATAACCGGCTATGGCACCATCGAAAGCGCAGTTAAGGCCATCAAGCAAGGCGCCCATGAGTACCTTACCAAACCAATTGTCGATGACGAGTTACGGCTGGCAGTAGAAAAAGCCATTAAGCAACAATCACTTCTGAGCGAAAACGAGAGCCTCCGACTTCAGCTCGAACAGAAATACCGCCTTGAAAACATAATCAGCCATAACTACAAAATGGCGAAGATCTTCGACCTTATTGAAGCGGTCGCCGATACCAAGACCACAATCCTGATGGCCGGTCCATCAGGAACCGGCAAAAGTATGTTGGCAAGGGCAATACATCACAGCTCAAGCCGACGCAATAAACCATTTGTCGAGGTAAGCTGCGGGGCACTGCCTGAGACTCTTCTCGAAAGCGAGCTGTTCGGCCACACAAAAGGTTCTTTTACCGGCGCTGTAAACAATAAAGAAGGCAAGTTTCTGGCGGCAGACCGAGGTACGATTTTCCTGGATGAAATTGCCAACGCCTCGGCCGCTTTGCAGGCCAAGCTTCTGAGGGTTTTGGAAGACAGACAGTTCGAAGCAGTCGGCAGTAATAAGACATACACCGTGGATACGCGCATTATTCTCGCTTCAAATCGCAACCTCGAGGAGGAAGTAAGACAAGGAAGGTTTCGAGAAGATTTGTATTACAGGATAAATGTGGTAACGATAGACCTGCCGCCTTTGTGCGAGAGGGTGGGAGATGTCCGGCTGTTATGTGAACACTTTTTGCGGGTGTATTCGACACAGCACAGCAGGAATAAGCTCGGTATTACCGATGAAACGATGGAATATTTAGAGCGTTACTTATGGCCCGGTAATATTCGTGAACTGGAAAATGTAATTGAGAGGGCAGCTCTGCTGAGTAAAAATAAATTCATCGGCCCCGAGGACCTGCCAAACTCAATCAGACAAGAACAAAACCAACAACAACAGACATACAAACCGATGAGCCTAAAGGGGGCATTAGCCGGGCCGGAGAAAAATATTATCCAGCAGGCCCTTGAAGCCAATCACTGGAACAGGCAGGCAACCGCCAAAGCGCTTGAGATAAACCGCACAACTTTATTCAAAAAAATGAAGCAATACGGCCTCTACGCCGAGGCCGAAAGATTAGGCTTAATCTAAGAATTGTTGCTTCGTAGAAAAGCTTCTGAAAATCTTGTTTTGATCCTAAGATCTCTTTTCTGGCATAGCATGTGCTTATCTTCCAAGCATGAGCACTACAACTAAATCTCCAAAAAAGTTA
>JABMRO010000358.1 GCA_013202635.1 Planctomycetota bacterium | reverse complement strand
GTGTATAAAGGAAAGTCCGGGGAGGGACAGGTCCTGGACGGCATAAGGAACTCCTTCTTCCTCACATTTTGCCATGTATATGAGGGATGCCGAATGTCCTTTACAGGTCTTAAGCGCTATACCTTTTGCGCCCAAATCCAATCCTTTCTGAAACGTCTCCAGGTCAACCAGACTTTCATCTATAATTACCGGTTTGATATTAGAAAGTGCGGAAAAATCATGGGGATGTTCCCAAATGTCTCTGTGCGTCGGTTGTTCGATATATAAAATACTCTCAAAAAGCTCTCCTTCATGTTCCTCTATTTTGGTTAAAAGTTCTATCATATACTCAGGGTTCCGGCATTGTTCATTTGTATCACCGGTGAAAAAAAGCTTCTTATCCGGCAGTCGGCCTTTTGCTATTTTGAAAACATCCAATGCACGCGCCAGATCCCAGGCAAGGTCATTACCGCGCCATTTTATTTTTAAGCAGTATATTCCGTCCCGCTCTATCCATTCCTCCAAGGTCTCCGGCCGGCCGTCATTGATTGGATTTTTTACTTCATCCGTGCTTAACGGGTCTAAACCTCCGACTAAATGAAAAATGGGCAGTCTCTCTTTATATTCCGTCAGCAAATAATCGGATATGTATCTCCCCGTGTATTTCGCCCCTAATAATGACGACAGATCATCAACAAACTCCCTTGAATACATAGTATAAACGTCTTTTTGCTCAAGATTCCCAAAGGCATCGTGGATAGCTGCATCCAGAGGGCTTATGGAAACTAAGGTGTTGAGCTTGGGCATGGGGCCTGTTTCGTCTTTCAGTATCCGCTCTTCCAGAAGATGATGTATCTTTAACGGATGTAAATACTCATTGAGCTCAAGCACAGTATGGCACGCACAAGAAAGCATCTTGAGCATTTCCCGGTCTTTTTGGGTCGGAGAAAGATCGGATTCCGGCCATCCCCACAAATGAGCAAAAGGCATACTCCCATATCCACAGCCAACCTTGCCGTTTCTATTTTCTACCCGGACCTCCACCAGACTCAGTATTATATAATCTATTACCACATTGCCGAATTTTATTGGGTATCTGGCCAGGAGTTTTCTGAATTTCACATTAGCTGCCTTAATTTTTATATCTGTGGCGAACTTCACTCTACAACTCCTAACAAAATTTCTTTTCCTTCATAAATTTGATAAACCGGTCAGCACATTTATCCAGATTCTCCCTGCTGCCGCCGCCGCGCATAGGAGAACACATCTCATAGCTGACCCATCCGTCATATCCATTGGATTGCAGCGCACTAAAATAACGCTTATAGTCCAGAACGCCTTCACCCATGGGAACAGCCCTGACCAAGGGCGGCTCTTGTCTTTCGTAGTTTACCAGATTGGGTCTGAATTTATATCGCGGCAATATTACGTAATCTGCAACTGTAGTGAATACGACACGGCCCTTTACAAGATCGAGGGCCTCTTCAATGTTTTCATTCCGCAATACAATTGACCATGCATCAACCATCAAACCCAGGTTAGGTTTATCTATTTCATAAAAAAGCTCCAGAAGACTTCTTGTGTCCACAGCAATATCATGGTGATTCTGAATGCCTATGGTCACGCCAAAGTCTTTGGCAGCATCACAACACTGTTTAATCGCCTTTACACACGTCTCCCGCTGGACTTCATAAGGCTCAAACGGATTATGGTATCCGGTAAATATACGGATAAGTGGGCAATCAAGCAGCTGAGCAATACGCGCAATTTCTTTTATATAGCTTACCTGCAAATCAACAAACGGGACTTCTTTTGAATTCCCGCCGGCGGTGAAATTGGTATAAGCAGCCATACAGGCCACTTCTATCTTATTTTCTTGAAGCAGATCTTTTATCTTCTTTATTTCGTTATCGGTTACCTCAAAAGGATAGAGGTGAGGTCTCTTACACATAATCTCTATCCCTTGATAACCCAGTTCCTTTGCCCTGACAATAAACTGTTCCAAAGACAAAGCCTGCTGACCCCAGAAGCCACCATAACTAACCGAGAAAAGGCATTTTTTCATATCAATTTCCTCCTTGTATAGCTGATCTGTTCTATCTTCGTTACATCCTCCCAATGTTTCGTATCCTCCAACAACTTCAGCATTTCCTCATTGGTTAAAGCAAAAACGAAGGAAGACAAACCACAAAAAAGTATTGACAGCAAAATTAATTTTCCTGCATTTTTCACTTTTTTCTCCTATAAAGAGCTTTCTTACAAATTAAATTAATAGGACGCAGATTTTCGCAAGATATACGCAGATAATTAAGTGTATACTTCAAATCCTCTTAATCTGCGTTCACCTGCGTCCAAAAAAAATCCTATACGGTCAAGTTAAGGAATTTTTTCTCTCATCACCTCCTTCTGCCTTGCCCCGTTAGAAATCTTCCGAAACCCTTTCTAACGGGGTTAATCTGAATCTTGTCGTTTCTCTTTCTACCTTGGCTCACAGAGAAACACACGGGCCCGCCTGGCATTCAGCTCTACCTCGAAGTCTCCCTGGCCCGCGGCCAGCTCCGTGAGCTTTTTCCCTGTCTCTACGTCGATCAATATGGAGTCTTTGCTCACCGGTGGTATGCTGATTTTCAAAACAGTCTTCTTCTCAGCGAAAGTTGTGTAGTCAGAGACCAGAATCAACATCCTCTCACCCAGCTTCCTGGCCCTTACACTTCCTTTAGGACTGTTCCCTTTCAATCCCTCGGTTACAACTTTACCATCCAGAATGATGTCCTCGTATGCGCTTATGATTCCATTGGCAGCGCCCATATTTATAAGAACACCCAGGTCAATATCCCGTCCTGCATAGACAGCATAGCCTTTGAGAGGAACCGCAAAGGCAGTCTCCAGAATCTGGTACTTCATAACCTCATAAGGGTCCATTGCACAGGAAGGATGCATGTAAACAAGGCCGGGGCTAAAAAGAGGAGCAAAGTTGTTGGCATATTCCCCCATTTTTGCATATTCCGCGGCTACTCCGTCCGCTATTGCTATGGGCGATCCCTTATAGCTGGCAGGATAGACGTGGATATAAAACTGTCCGCTGAAGTAGTCAAAGGCTTCCTTGCAGGCAGCCAAAGCAAAAGGGTGCTTATACCACCCGCAAGCGCTCTGAATAAAAATAATCCTATATGGCAAATCCTTCTCTTGGACATACTTCTCAAGTTCGTCTTTCAGGGACTGAGCAGTAAGGCCGTAGTGATACATGGCAAATTCTTTCCAGAGCGTCTCATACTCGGGTTGGCTACCTGGTTTAGACATAAATTCAACCGGCTCCTTGTAAGAAAGATTGGTGAATTTCTGTAAATACTCTTTGAACTTTTCCTTACATTTAGGGCAATAGCAGTTGCAGAAAAAGTAATCATCATAGGCAAAACCGGTAATACCGGTATCAATCTGCTTCTTGGCATATTCAATTCGTTCTCTCCATTTTTTGCCACGATAAGACAGGCACCATCCAGGTTCCTGCCAGTCACGGCTGCTTCTTACCACTGGTCCCCGTTTACCATCAATGCCCATCCCCCAAGCCTCAGGGTCATCCTTAGCCAAAT
>JABMRO010000357.1 GCA_013202635.1 Planctomycetota bacterium | reverse complement strand
GTACTTCACCAGATACAAGGTTCTTGCCGATGCGCTAAAAAAGAACAACTTGTTCGCTCCTCCTCCGCCGAAGCAGCACCCGGTAAAAGAGGTAACAGGAATATTTGGTGATGAGGTGATAATAAATAACAAGCTGTACAAAGTCGGTGATAAGATTGGAGACGCAACGATAGTCTCAATTGAAGCCACTCAAGTTACTATCGAATGGGACGGCAAGAAAAAAACCTTTTCTCCTATGGATGCAGGAGGTTCTTCACCGCCTGGCGGACCGGGTGGTTCAAGACCTACAGCCAGAGGGGGGCCTCCGAGACCAGCAGGAGGAAGTGCCCAGATGGTTACAGTTCGGTCCCAGGGAGGACCAACAGGCGGCCCCGGAGGTGGCATGGGTGGATTTGGTGGAATGAGGGAAAGAGTCCAGAATATGTCTGAGCCAGAAAGGGACAGATTCAGGGCTGAAATGCAGGAAAGAAGAGAAAGATATATGAATATGTCGGAAGCCGAAAGGGAAAAGTTCCGAGCCGAAATGCGCGAAAGATTCGGCGGCGGGCGGCCGCCAGGTGGTGGACGAGGCTCAGGAGACGGACGACGAGGTGGTAGATAATTATAAAAAGGATTAAAGTGAGGTAAACAAAATGAAACGATCAGGAACAGTACTAATATTTGTAATAGTGTGGGCGGCAGTGCTTTTTGCTTCATTCGTAATCGGCATTTGTATTAGAGAAGTAAGGTTCTATCGTGCGGGAGCGGTAATTGAAACCAAAACAGACATAACACCTAAAGTGGTAAACAGCAAGGTTGAAAAACTAAGTGACGCAGAGAAACTTGCACAAGAGCTGGCCCAGAAAAGCCCTGTGCCCGGAGCCGGGGGCGGTGAGCGACTTGCCAACCGTCCTCCCGGACAAGGAGCCGAAGAGGGAAGAGAGAATATGAGAGAACGATTTGCGAATATGTCTGAGGAAGAAAGAGCCCAAATGCGTGAAAGAATGGGCGGCAGGCGTCGAGGGGGCGGCGATAGAATGCAAAATCTTTCCGAAGAAGAAAGAGCCAAAATGGAAGAGCAAAGAAGACAAATGAGGGAGCGATTTGAGAACATGTCTGAGGAGGAAAGGGAAGCGTTTAGAGCGCAAATGCGTGAAAGAGGCGGAAGGCGGCCACAGGGAGGCGGAGAAGGCGGCAGAGGCCGGTCAGGCGGCAGGCCAAATGGAGAACGGCAAGAAAACAATTAATGAGGTGAAAAAATGGACTGGTTAAAATCAATAATATCAGTAGTAGTTGGTATTGCGGCGGTTCTTATTATCTGGAAGGTAGGTTTTGATCCTCAGATACCCGGACAACCAGAAAAACCAACTGAAACCAAAGTAGTTACTGAAGCTGAGAAATCCGTTGAAGCTCAAAAGCCGGTTGAAGCTCAAAAGCCGGATGCCGCAGACAAGCCTGAAGTAGCCTCTGAAGTTAGCGAACCTGAAAGATTAACGGAAGTTAGCAAACCCGAAAGACCAAGGGATGTTAACGAACCTCCGAGAGTAGTAGCCGCAGGTGATTCAAGAAGGCCAGATGATGTTAGCGGCCAGATAAGACCTGCTGTCATTACCGAGCAGGGTAAGTCTGTTGAGCCAAACGAGCCGATGGAAAACCTGAATCTCAAAAATGTGGAAATGAAAACCATTATCGAGAAGCTCGCGAAATGGACCGGCAAGGTGATTATTCCCACCGATGAAGCACTGAAACAGAAAATAACCATATACTCCCCGGAGAAGCTGCCAAGAAGCAAGGCCCTTCAAAAGATTTATAGTGCGCTTCGTCTGAAAGGTTTTGTTGCCGAACATACCGACGGCATGATTATCCTCAAACCTATAGCGGAAGCAAAGCTCGGCGAAGTTCCCACGATATCAGATGAATATGCGCTTGCTTTGAGAGAAAATAAAGACCAGGTAGTCCAAATGTTTTTTAAGTTAGAAAACTACAGTCCTTCGCAGATGGGGCAGATTATCCTACCGCTGGTGGGTGAGTATGGATACCTGAGTGCCGACGAAGGCACAGGCACCTTGCTTGTAATTGATACGGTCAAGAGCCTGATGCGCGTCAGCATGATAATCAAACAATTTGACGTAGTCGAAGTTGAAGAAATTTTAACAGAGATATTTGAAATTCAACACGGCGACCCAACAGCGATGGTTGAGCTGCTACAGACATTATTAGGCGACGGCAGCAATTTGAGCAGTCCCGGAGGACCCAGCCGGGGACGCAGGTCAAGGCCGGGAGATTCTTCAAGAGGCAGAAGCTCAGGAGGGACGGCACAGACGGTTACTGTAGGAACGAGCCGGAGGCCGGCGTTGCTTATCCCGCAGCCTACTTATAACTGGATTATCGCAAAAGCTACGGCTGAAGACTTAAAGAAGATTGGCGAGTGGATTGAAAGACTCGACAGGGCAGTACCTACGCTATATGTTGACCAACCTCTTGAAAATATTGAAAACAAAAATCAGGTAGTTCAAAAGTTCTTTAAGTTAGTAAACTACAGTCCCTCGCAGATGAGCCAGATTGTCGGACCTCTGCTTAGTGATACCGGTTATGTAAGCGCCGATGAAACTACGGGCAATCTTGTAGTAATCGATACGGTCGAGAAACTGATGCGAATCGAAACGATTATTGGAGAATTTGACGTACCCGAAGCCGAGCAAACCGTAACAGAAACTTTTGAAATTCGCAACGGCGATCCATCTGAGATTGTTCAATTGCTTAGAATGCTTATAAGCGGCGATGCGGGCACGGGTTCAAGGAGTCTTGGTCGAAGCAGCGGATACGGCAGTTCCAGCCGGAACAGTTATTCAAGTCGTAACAGCGGATACAGAGGCAGCTCCAGGGGCGGCTCATCTCAATCGGTTTTGATTGGGCCAAGCGACCAGCCAGTCGTTCTTATCCCGGAGCCGCAGCGCAAGTGGATCATTGCAAGGGCATCGGCTGAAGATATGAAAATGATTGGCGAGTGGATAGAAAAGCTTGACCAAGAGGAACCAGTCAAATCAGAACATGAAACAGTTCAAATTACATACGCCGATGTCGAAGAAGTGGCGGAGCGTCTTAATGAGGCGATGCAGCAGATGCCGGGCTCAGAACTGACGGCGAGCGTTCTTATTCAGCCGTTAGAGCAGGCAAGACAGATTGTCATCTTCGGCAGGGAAGATATGCGTACAATGGTTAAGAAGCTTATTGCGGAAATAGATATTCCGACAGGCCTGTTCCAGACGGAGCATTTCAATCTAAAACACGCCGACCCTGATGAAATCAAGGAAAAATTAGAAGAACTTTATGAGGCATCAACTGTCGGAAGCGGCAGCAGATATACTTATGTATTCAACTACGGCGGCAATCGTGGAAGCAGCTCAATGTCGGCCGATACAGTAAGAGTAATAGCGTATAACACACTCAAGCAGGTAACGGTGATTGCTTCGGCTGAGAATATGACAAAAGTAAAAGCGCAAATAAAAGAATGGGATGTCCCGATTGATGTTGATCGAGTCCAGCCGCTGATAATTGAGCTGCATAATTCCGACCCGGTACAAATGGCTGAACTGCTCAGGAAGCTTTTCAGCGAAGAAGGCGGTGGAGGAATGAATATCTTCGACCTTTTATTTGGCGGAGGTACTGAGGAAAAGGCAAAAATTGTCGGGCCGCTTTATGGTCAATTGACCTTCGAGGAGGTGCCTCAGACAAAAAAGATGATCGTAATCAGCAAGATTCCCGAGGCATATGAAGTCATTAAGAAACTGATACTTGACCTTGACAGACAGGAGATGGCGGAAGTGCCCAAAGTCATACAACTTAAATATGCAGACCCCGAAGACCTTAGCGAACGCCTTAACGCAATGTTCGTTGAAGCGGGGCAAACGGCCAGGATCCGACTGACTTCCCAGGGATTGAGCGAATCGTCTTCGATGGATGACCCGGATGACAGTAGTAGTAGTAGTAGTAATACTTCAAACCAAGGCGACACTTCGTCGGATGACAACACTTATACGCCGCCCTGGTCGGGATCCGGTGCTCGAAGCGGCATAAATGAAGAGATGCCAATCAGTAACGTTATCGGCAGGATTCGCTTTGTTCCCAACCCTCACACTAAATCGATTTTGACATTAGCTCCACCGGAGTTCATGGACGAGATAGAAGGAATGATCGCGGAACTGGACGTGCCCGGCAAACAGGTTATGATGGAGGCGGTTATTGTTGAGATTGAGCACAGCAAAGTTACATCTCTGGGTGTCGAATTATCAACGAATCCTAATGCATTTGGCTCCATAAGCGAAAATGCAATCCTGGCGCTTAGCAATCTGACAACTTTAGGAACTCATGGTTCAGTACTCGGTACAATATCACCTACGGCTGAGGTTCCAACACCAATTGGTTCATCAGGATCTGGGTCAGTGCTCGGCATTGGAACAGATATTTACGCCCTGATTGATTTTCTTGTCAAGACAACCAATGCAAAGATTCTGAATCAGCAGACTCTCTGGACAAAGGACAATGAGGAAGCAAAATTCTTCAAGGGCAGTGAAGTTGCATTCTTAGGGAGCGAATCAATAACGCAACAGACCACCAGTCAGAACATTGATTACGAAAAAGTGGGTATGGAGCTGCGTGCCCGTCCAAGTATTACTCCTGAGAATAAGGTTGATATGATAGTAAATGTTGAGATTTCTTCGCTTACAGCAAACCTTGTGAACAACCAGCCGGTCAGGAGCACTATGGAAACCCGGACGAACATGATTGTACAGGACAATCAGACACTTCTGCTCGGCGGTATCCTATTCCAGAAGGACAGTACTGTGATAAGCAAGGTTCCGCTGTTTGGTGATTTACCTTTGATAGGTGGGCTGTTCCGACACAATTCCATTGAACAGACAAACAGCGAGTTGCTTGTGTTTATAACACCCCGTGTGATAGATGAATCAGCAGAGAATATTCCCGAAGCCACATTAGAGAAAATGGAGCAACCAAAGAAAAAACTCGAAGACGTCAAGGAACACTTGCAGGAAACAGTGGAAGAACTTGCGTGGGAAATGCCGTAAGTTTTTACGGATAAAACATACAATATTTAAGACCTCGGCCCTCTGAGCAAACGGACAACTGTTCAGAGGGCCGTTGTTTCAGTTCAAGAGTGGACTTTCCAAATCCTTTCCTAAGAGCACCTAACAAAATGACTCTGCATTCAAACGGCTTATTTCGTTTCTGGACGGCGTCAGGCTGCATCGACCATCCTCGGATGGCCTGCTTCGCCTTCCTTGCCAGAAGC
>JABMRO010000356.1 GCA_013202635.1 Planctomycetota bacterium | reverse complement strand
GAGATAAAGCGTACAATTATCATGCTCCTGTAATATCGACGACGGACACATATTGGTCACCTGACCCTGGACTGCAGCCTTGACCGCTTCGGCCTTGCGCTTGTCGGGTGCCGAACAGATAATACACCGGCTCTTGGTAATCTGCCGAATGCTCATCGATATGGCTTGTTGCGGTACCTGCTCAAGCGTATCGAACCAGCCTTCGCCCAACTGCTGTTTTCTGCATCTTTCGTCCAAATTCACGATAATGAACGGCTCTTCGATTTCAAAATCCGCCGGAGGGTCGTTAAACGCCAAATGACCGTTTTCTCCGATACCAATCATCGCGACATCAATAGGGTGCTCTGCGATAACAGAGTTTACTCTTTGGCATTCGGCCTGAGGGTTGTCCGCATCGCCGTTAACAAAATGGAGGGCCTTCAAACCCGGCACCTTGTCCACAAAACGCTCTTTCAAAAACTTTCTGAAGCTGGCCGGATGTTCAGGTCCCAGAGCTATGTATTCATCCAGGTGGAACATCGTCACTTTCGGCCAGTCGATTCCATCCGTTGTTACCAGGTTTTTAAGCATCTCGATTTGGCTTGTCCCTGTGGCCAGAATAATATTTGCCCGGCCCTTATTTTCTATTGCCCTTGTGATAACTTGTCCTGCGTGGTCGGCTGCCGCCGCTCCCATTTCTTGTTTTGTTTTGTAAATAAACTTTTCCATAATTTCATTTCTTTCTCAAAGAAGGTTTATAGATTTGGCATAATCATAATAAATTTCAGTGGAACGGGCAAAAGATTTTCCTTGCTTTGGAAGTATCAAATCTTCTATAACATTTGAAGTATTGCACCGTAAAGTAACCTGTCTGCCTTTGCCGGTTTTAAGAAAGGCAAGGCAGTCTTGTTGTCGGGAGGGTTCGCAATATTAACACAAATCAGAAAATGGAGGTAGATTATGACGTATGTTTGCAGGTTTGTTGCGCTGGTGGTTGCCCTTGGTTTTTGCCTTTCGACGTCGGTGTCGGCTCAGGAAGCTGCCGTAGATTCTTCTGCGGTTCTAAATACACTCGATAAGAACCATCCCAGATTGATGCTGAAGGACGAAGACCTTGAGCGTCTGAAAAGACTGTATGCGGAAGATAAGGTTTTGCAGAAATGTTTGAGAGATGTCCTTGAGGATGCGGATAAATGCGCTGAAAAACCGATGCTTACTTACCGAAAGATTGGGCCGCGGCTTCTTCATGTCAGCAGGGAATGTGTGCATCGTATTTACGCCCTTGGTCTTGCGTACAGATGGACAGGTGAAGAAAAATATGCCGAAAAAGCAGCGAAAAACCTGCTGACTGTCTGCGCATTCAAGGACTGGAATCCGTCCCACTTTCTCGACACGGCTGAGATGTCACACGCGGTGGGAGTCGGTTATGACTGGCTGTATTCTTATCTCGATGAAGAGACAAGGGAAAAAATAAGGGCCGGCCTGGTTAAGAACGGCCTGAAACCGGCGCTGAGCGCATATGGAAAATCCTGGTGGAGTAAAAGTGAACACAACTGGAATCAGGTCTGCAATGGGGGGATGATAATCGGTGCTTTGGCAATTGCGGAATCCGAACTGCAGTACGCAGAGAGGATTATCAACTCTGCGATTAAATCGCTGCCGCTTGCCCTGAAAAGCTACGGCCCCGACGGCGCGTGGATGGAAGGGCCTGGCTACTGGAGTTATGCCACACGTTATACGGCTTACGGGCTTACGGCGCTGCAAACTGCTTTGGGCACAGATTTTGATCTGCTTAAAATTGAGGGGCTGGCCGAAGCAGGAAAATTTCCGGTTTATACGGCCGGGCCAAGAGGCCTGTATTTAAACTTTGCCGACTCTGGAGAAAAAGGCTCCAGAAGACCTATGCCGTGTATGTTCTGGCTTGCTCGGACCTACGATAATTCTCTATACGCCGAATCCGAACACGCTGAAATTGCCAAACGCAGCGCCAGTGCCCAGCATGTAGTCTGGTATGTACCGCCTCCGAGACAGTTTCCACAAAAAGCCCTCGATTGCTATTTCCGCGGCCCTGTGGAGATAGCAGTATTTCGCAGCGCCTGGAATGACCCGGAAGCGCTCTTTGTCGGCGTTAAGGCCGGCTATAATCAGGTTAATCACGGCCATCTGGATTTGGGCAACTTCGAGCTTGATGCTCTGGGCATTCGATGGGTGCGCGACCTCGGTTCGGACAACTACAATCTGCCCGGTTACTGGGATGGAAAAAGAGGCGGCAGAAGGTGGAGTTATTACCGTTTGAATTCGAAAAGCCACAGCGTCCCGCTGCTGAACGGCGAGAACCAGGACCCGATGGCAACATCCAACTTTACAAAATTCGAAACAGAGAGGTCTTCTGCTTTTGTTATTGTGGACCTGGCAAGCGCTTATAAAAAGTCTGCAAGCAGAGTAACCAGAGGTGTTGCAATGATAGCCGATAGGCGGGCGGTTCTTGTCCAGGACGAGTTCGAAATAGAAAATTCCTGTGAACTCGTCTGGGCTATGACGACGGATGCGAAAATCGATATAAAGGAAAAAAATACCGCCCTGCTTACCCTTGGCGGCAGAAAGCTTGTCGCACGGCTTGTATCACCTTCTGTTGCCGGTTTTGCAGTGGAGTCAGCAAAGCAAAAACCACCCCAGAAAACCAACAAGGGTGTCAGGCGACTAATAGTGCGATTGCCCAATGCTAAGGGTAATGTTCGGGTGGCGGTGCTGCTTTCGCCGGTTTGGAAAGACAAGGAAGTAGTTTCAAAAGTACCAATAAAGCCCTTGGCACAGTGGTAGTGAATGTGATTATCAAATGACTTATTATGTTGAGAAAATTATGAGGTGTAGAATGAAAAGTCCATCGATTGGTATTTACAGGGTATTTGTTGTCGGTTTGTTAATGTTTGTGCTCACACTTTCGGGCAGACTTGTTCGAGGTGCTGAGAGTAAAAAGCCTCAGCTTTGTCAGGGGAATTATCAAAGCGAGCAGGCCGCCAAAGAACAGCTCGCCAAATTTGCCCGCAGCTATTCCAACATGGCCGAATGGAAGGCCCGGGCCGAGCGGATTCGTGAGGGTATTCTCGTCGGAGTGGAACTTTCTCCTTTGCCCAAAAAACGCCCGCTCAAGCGGATTATTCACAGCAAACGAAAATACGACGGCTACACCGTCCAAAACGCAGCATTTGAAAGCCTGCCCGGCGTATTTGTAACAGGGAACCTATATCGTCCTCGCAAAGGCAAGGGACCTTTTGCCGCGGTGCTTTGTCCGCACGGACATTTCAGCAGCGCCGGTAACTACGGCCGGTTCCGACCAAATATGCAAAAGAGATGTGCCGCGATGGCCCGTATGGGCGCGATAGTTTTCTCTTATGATATGGTCGGATATGGTGACTGGAAGAATGCCGGATGGGAGCATAAACGCCCGAAGGTCCTTAAGTTGCAGCTTTGGAACAGTATCCGCGCCATCGATTTTCTTACCTCGATTAAAAAAGTTGACCCTAAGCGCATCGGCGTAACGGGTGCTTCCGGCGGAGGAACACAATCGTTTCTTGTAACGGCGGTTGATGACCGTATTGCTGTTTCTGTCCCGACGGTAATGGTAGCGTCCCACTTCTTCGGCGGATGCGACTGTGAAAGCGGTATGCCAATCCACTTAAGCGAAATGCACGAGACAAACAATACTGATATTGCCGCACTGGCCGCACCGCGCCCGCAGTTGCTGATTTCCGACGGCAAGGACTGGACTAAAAACACGCCGAATGTCGAATATCCTTATATCAAAAATGTATATCGTCTCTTTAACGCCCAAAATTCTGTCGAGTATGTTCACCTTCCCGATGAGGGGCATGATTATGGATTTTCCAAGCGTATCGGTGCCTATAAGTTTCTTGCCAAACACCTCAAGCTTTCACTCGATAATATAACAAAGTCGGACGGCTCGATTGATGAAAGTTTTGTTGTCATAGAAAAACAGGATGATATGTACGTTTTCGACGATGAGCATCCTCGTCCTGCCCATGCCGTCAGTGCCGACCAAACGAAGCTGCCTTGGGATTAGCCAGTCGGCGTGCAATCACGTTAAAGATCAGTTATTGCATAGTATGAATTGAGACTTAAATGAGTTCTTAAGAATTGAAGGTATAAGGATATTGGTTGTGTAAAGGAGGTCACTCGTGAAGATAATGGAGAAACTTGCGATACTGGTAATGATATTTGGTGTTCTTGGTATGACCGGCTGCGAAAACAAAACACCGAGTACACGGTCGAGCACGAATAGAATCTGTCCGGAAGCGGGAGCCTATTGTACCGTTCAGTTCAGGCGGGATGCCCTTGGGGCCAGCGCTGATCTGCCGGTTCCACCGACAACGGGCAACATCAATGGTGCGGAGGTTTGCGTCAGCGGAAAATTCAGTAAGATGAACGAAGACTGGGTAGTCATTACTAAGGGCGACAGTGGAGAGATTTGGATTCCCCGCAGCGTGATTTTGCTTATCAAGGTCGGTGGATAGCCGCTCAAATATTTATTTTACATGAGTTTGTAAGGTGGTTTTAAGCGGGCGGTTTTTTGAGCTCTTCTATTTTAGGCAGATCTTTGAGTGTGTTCAGACCAAAGACTTCCAGAAATTTCTTTGTCGTGCCGTAGAGCATTGGCCTGCCTAAGATTTCAGCCCGGCCTACTATCTTTACCAGCCCCTTATAGCAAAGAGTTCGAATTACCTCGCCGGCGGCGACACCTCTAATGACCTCGATATCGGCACGAATAACCGGCTGCTTGTATGCGATTATGGCAAGGGTCTCCAGCGCCGCAGGGCTAAGTTTGCTGTCGCTGCGGGCTCGAAGTAATTTTTTCAGCCAATAGTTGTAAGTGCCCAGGGTAAGCATCTGATAACCGCCGGCGATTTTCTCTATTCTGAATGCGTTATTGTTGGCCTGATATTTCTCATTCAGGTTTTTGATATATTGACGGACCTGCTTTCCGGATGTCTCTACAATCTTGGCCAGCCGGTTGTCAGTGAGAGATTCATCGCTGGCAAACAGGACCGCTTCTACGACAGTCTCGACTGTCGGCTCACCACCTTGGCCCTGTTCTGGTAACTCGTTCTGCTCTTCGACATCTTCACTGGCTTCAGCCTTTGGCAATGGCGTTTCCGTTTGTTCCAGTTGTTCTTCTGTCATATATTTTTCCATTTAAATGGGTCTGCATCTTTTTTACTTATACTTATTGTTACTGAATTTAGCTGATTTTGCAACTGTTTGGCAAATTTTTTCAATATAAACCGTTCCGAGACGGTATGGCTCAGGCAGATGCAGGTCAGGCCTGCTTCCTGTGCAGCTAATGCCTGATGGTGTTTCAATTCGCCCGTTAGATACAGGTCAGCTTTTGCCGCGATAACCAAATTGATAATCGTCCCGCACGTTCCGGCACAAACCGCCGCTGTTTTTACCAGCCGTTTTTCTTTTCCAATCAGGCCGCAGGCTTCAGCGCCGGTGTGTTTCTTTATTTTCCGGATAATCTGTTCTATTTGTAAAGGCTTTGCTAATTTGCCGATTCTGCCGAGGCCGAATTTGTTTTGGCTGTTGTAAAGTTTGATAATGTCAAAGGCCGGCGTTTCGTAAGGATGGGCCTTCTCATCGCCGCTATTACTTTGTCGAGTTTTTCAGCCGGCACAATCGTCTCGAACCTTATCTCAAGAACTTTTTCCAGTTGTCCTTTGTGGCCGATAGCCGGCTTTGCGCCTTCCAAAGGTAAAAATGTCCCTGTTCCGTCGGTGCTGAAGCCGCAGTCGCTGTAATTTCCCATTGCTCCTGCGCCCGCGGCAAAGACCGCATTTGAAACTTTGGCCAATGATTCGGCTGGAACAAAGACAACGAGTTTGTAATTATCATCCGCTGGATTAACGACATAATCCCCAATCGGCTTTCCGTCCTCAATACCGATAATCTCGGCAAGTCCGTCGTTGACCCCGCCTGTGACAACGTCCAGTGCTGTATGTATCGAAAAAACCGCAATGTTACGGCGAATCAATTCATGGACGGTGCTGCTCGGGCCTTCTGAGGTAATTTTTTTCAAACCGTCCCAGATTACCGGATGATAACTTACAATCAAGTCGGTCTTGAGCTTTTTTGCCTCGGCGACAACATCGGCGGTTATATCGATAGTCAGCAGAATTCTTTTTACGTTTTTCCGCGCATCGCCGATAAGCAGCCCGACGTTGTCCCAGTCCTGTGCTAATTTTAGCGGGACTATTTTTTCAATTCGCTCTGCAATATCTCTTATCTTCATTTGTCTTTCCCGCATTGACTTTCAACAAGTTCACCGAAACTGATTTGCAATCTTTGAGTCATCGCACCTACTTTGCCGTCCCCTACGATGTGCTTTTCAACGCTGTTTACCGGCATAATCTGCATAATTACATTCGTTAGAAAAATCTCATCGGCGCTCAATACGTCGTCTATATTAAGGTCTTTTTCAACTAATTTGATAGAGTTTGTCGAAGCGATTTCACATACGGTCTTTCTCGCTATCCCCGCAAGAACGGGCGTTTCAATCCCCGGCGTATGAATGACAGAATCTTTGACCAAAAACACATTGCTTACGCACCCTTCTGCAAGCTGGTTATTCGTCGTGAACCATAATGCCTCGGCGGCTCTTCTTTGATGTGCGATGTTTAGCGTAATCATCCGCGAAAAATAGCTTGTTGTTTTATGTCCGCATGTCGGCTCATAAGTGTTCTGCCGTGATGGAGAAAGTATTACCATAACACCTTTTTTATAATATTCAGCCGGGTAAGGCTGGAGCTTTGTAGCGGTGATAAGAAGAGTAGCTTTGCGCTGCTCCTCGGCCCCGGCCATCGGGCCGTTGGTAAGTGTCAATCGCAGACGGGCATAGGCTAATTTATTTGCCTGCAGGACTTTGTAGATAGCATCAGTGAGATATTCCTTATCGTATGGATTATTGATAGATAAAACGCCGGCGCTGGAAAACAATCTGTCCAGATGGTCTTTTAGCGCAAAGACCACACCGTCGTAGCTTCGCATCGTCTCGAAAAGCCCCGCTCCATATAAAAATCCGCTGTCCGTTGCGGATATATGGGCCTTGTCGGTATCGATTAGTTTGTCATTTAGAAAAACTTTTTCCATCATTTTGTTTTATTTTGCTTTTTAAGGATTTCGTTTTTTTCTTTTTTATATCTACTATCTGTTGTGTGCTTTTCTGCATTGCTTGTATACCTGCTACAAGCGCTCTTGCCTTCGTGATTGTCTCGGCCCACTCAAACCCGGGGTCTGAATCTGCAACTATTCCGCCGCCGGTCTGGGCAAAGGCCTTTCGTTTTGTGATAATAATCGTTCGTATTGCAATATTCAAGCACGCACTGCCGTCAAGGCCGATAAAGCCGATGCTGCCCGTATAAACACCTCTTGCAGTCGGTTCGGTCTCATCGATGATTTCCATCGAACGGATTTTCGGAGCGCCAGTGATAGAACCGCCCG
This sequence comes from Planctomycetota bacterium, assembly GCA_013202635.1. Taxonomy (GTDB): domain Bacteria; phylum Planctomycetota; class Phycisphaerae; order Sedimentisphaerales; family Anaerobacaceae; genus NIOZ-UU13. Next base: position 5,780 of record JABMRO010000356.1, on the reverse strand, counting down.
GGAACATAGCCTTCAAAATATCGCAGATTGTAATTTCCCCGCGAAGCTCTCCGGCCACCGTAGCCACAGCATGAAAAACCGTCGGGTAGCTTTCAATAGTTCTTGGCTGAGCTACTTTCCTTGTCCCCGGCTTGCAGATTTTAGCCACATCGTTGCGCTCCAGGTCGATTATCATATTAAGCTCAGCGCGTTCTTTGTCGCTGTAAAGCAGCTCATTGAAATTGTTTGTGTTTGTTTTTTTTGCTTGCGGATTTTTCCGGGCCGTCTCATTGATACGCCGCCGGGTGCCCTTTATCGGCTTGGTTCGGATAAAGCCGTCATCGATTGTGACAAACATCTCAGGCGAGGCGCTGACGATATGAAAATTTCCGCCGTCGATATATGCGGCGTAGCCGCTTGGATTATAATGATTTTGCCAGTGATAGAGATTTATCGCTTCGGCGTCGTATTCGCATTCGAATCGCTGTGAGAAGTTAATCTGATAAACCTCGCCGTCATAGATGTAGCGTTTTATTTTCTCTACCGTCCGCAGGTAGTACTCTTTATCCATATTGCAGAGAATATGAGAAAAATCTATTGTTTCAAGGTCGGCGGGCTTGGGTTGCGAGATGCGGCTTGTTTGAGATTCTCTCAGCAACTGCTCCAGAAAAGCAAGTTTGTCCTGGGGTTTTTCAATCTCGCCCGGCAATTCCAGGGCGATTAGCCAAACACTTCCCTCGATATGATCATAGGCAATTAGCCTATCATAAAAACAGAGCCGAATCAGTGGCATTTTAAGGTCGTCTATTGTAGTTTCCGGGAGCTTTTCAATATATCTGCCGAGTTCATAGCTGAAATATCCAATCCATCCGCCGCAGAAAATCCCTTTCGGCGGTTTGTGGTTTTCCTCTTTGTCATTCCCGCGCAAGCGGGAATCCACTAACTTGTATTTATTTAAGACTTTTTGTAGTTTTCCGAACGGGTCTTTTTGTCCCGTTTTAAATTCGAATATCTCTTTAGGCTCGGCCGCCCAATAGCTGAATCTATCCGCGTCCGCCTTGGCCGGGTTGCCGCCGAGAATTGAGGCCGATTTTAGGTTTGCAAATCTTTCGCTCAAGGCCGGTAAATCTATGGGCACACGAATCTCTTTGCAGTGCGGTTTGCAGAGAATAAGATTGTCCGTTTTGGCAACCGCCCCTGCTGTCATTGTTGTCCCGCCCTGAACTCATTTATAATCTGTACGCCCGCAGAAGTGCCTATCCTTTCAGCGCCTGCGGCTAACATTTCAAGGGCCTGATTTGCCGTTTTGATTCCGCCGGCCGCCTTTATTCTGCACTTCGGAGCCGTTTCCTTCATTAGCTTAATATCTTCAACGGTTGCTCCGCCCGCGGGATTCATTCCTGTGCTGGTCTTTATGAAATCTACGCCGCACCTTTGGGCCACCTGGCAGGCGAATATCTTTTGGTCATTATTAAGGGCGGCCGATTCGATTATCACCTTAAGCACCACCGCAGGTCTCATCGACCGGCAGATTTTCAGCACGCCTAAAAACTGAGCTTGAAGATATCGTAGGTCACCGGCGATTATGGCGGCCAAATCTGCGACCATATCAATCTCATCGGCACCGGCAAAAACAGCGTCTTTGGCCTGAGCGACTTTGATTTTCGTCGTGTCCCCGCCGAGCGGCAGACTTACCACACCCCCGACTTTTACTTTCGTATTATGCAATCGCTCCGCTGCCAGAGTAAGCCATCGTGGGTTAACACAAACCGTATGAAAACCATAGGACTTTGCCTCTTCACACAACTGTTCGATCCGCTCTTTAGTCGCCGCAGCATCGAGCAGTGTATGGTCGATAACTCCCGCTAACTGTTTCTCATCGGTGATGGCCACTGTATTTATAACCTTTCCGCTCAAGCCTTTACATTTTAGCCGGCTTACCCAAAGCGGATCATGAGCCGGTAGTCTTTGCGCCTTTATTAAACAACTGCTCTGCCGAGCAGCCAAGCTCTTTTTGTTTACAGTATTTACAGGCAAAAGAGCCTCTTATGAATGCAGTTCCAACCATAGAAAGCATGACCAATACTACCATTAAAACCAGTATCAGCCAGGTGAAATCTTTGATTAAAATGACGATTCCGCCAATAAGAGGAAAAATCAGGACCAGAAAATCCGGAATTAAATCTTTCCATGCAATCTTTTTTTCAATAAAACTTTCGGGATTTCCCTTTTTAAAAAGCAGGGCGCACAATTTACCTCTGCCCAGGCCGCAGGTTTTGCCGTAATAGTAGCAGTTCACACAACTGAATCTCAATATCCTGTACTCAATCCATAGGCAAAAGATTATGTAAGCAGCGCTAAGGGGAATATAAAGAAGCCGGAAGATATAGGCGCCTAATGCATAAATGGATAAAGATAATACCCAGGAAAGCAAAGGTATCCAAAGGGGAAAGTTTTCATAAGCTTTGTTATTTTGCATATTCTTTCTCCTTAAAAAATTCCATTGCTTCATCTAACGTGTTGAAAACCGCCGTTGCCGTTTGCGTAATAAATACCGAAGGAGTCTGCTTTGCCGTCCAGATTACGTAAACTTCTTTCGCCGCCTCGTGAGCATGCTGGAGTTCCCTCTCAACACCGCTGGATATTGCTGCTCGTCCGTCTTCCAGCGCCGGAATTAAGCTGATTATCATTTCCGACTGGTCAATCAGCATAAAATCACGGGCATATATCTGGCTGTTAATATCGCGTTCGATTTGCTTGACCTCGTGCAAATCCAGCCGGACTTTCCGCCCCAGCGTCCTTACCTCGACATAGTCCAGCCCTTTTTCGCTTGCTCGCTGGGCCTTTAGCGGCAGATATGATTCTTCCAGATCGCCCGGGTCAAAGCAGATGAATGATTGCTTCATCATTTGCCGAAATTCGTCAATTTCATTTTTCACATTTCCCATACCTTCAACTGCGGTCATAGGAAAGCTCAGGTAGGCTTTTTTGGATTGACCGTCAAAGACAAGTCCGTAGAATGTCTCGGTGGTTAGCTCTTCCGTACCCCGGGCGAGGCAATAAAAAGGAATCTTTTCGTCAATACCTTTACACAGCATTTCAGTGCCGATAATCTCTTCTTCCCGCCAGACAATCAAATCTTTCAGTGTGTGTTCCGCCGAGTGTTCGGCGTCAAGCCGGGTATGTAATGCGCTTACACCGTCAATCAGGCAGATATACATATCGGCGTTAAGCTGGCGCATCTGGTCGAAATCGACTGCCGGAAACAACCCGTGACGCCAGCGGAAAGTGGCGTGAGTATTGACTATCAAATTCGGGGCATTTTTGGCTTTTGCGATGATGTCTTTGAATACGCTCCGGCGGAGCGAATTCAGCCTTTTCATTTGTATATCCAGGATTTTCCCCGGCGGAATATCCGGTGCCTCGGCGTACATCCCGTCGCCTACGTTGCACAGCAGCACCTCTTTTCCATTTTCCCCGGCGAATCGGCATACTTTCTCAAGGTAGCTTTTCTTATCAACGCCAACCATTCCGGTAACAACAACTATCATTGCATAAGACTCCAGACACAAGACTCAAGAACAGACTTCATTTTTATTGGTGTCGTGTTTCACCGAATTTATAAGCCCGTGTAATGTTTTAGCGGCTTCCTGTCTCCGGTCTTCCACTTGTTTATACTCATCGTCTTTCAAATATCCAACTCGCTTTGAAAGGTGCGATAGATATTCTACCTCTGCAATCGAGCCTCTGGCTACATACAGAAGATAAAGATATTCTTTTTTATGAGTTCTGCTTGCGCCTTCAGCTATATTGGTAGGCACCGAGACTGCCGCTCTTCTCAATTGAGATGTAATTCCGTATAACTCTTCTTTGGGGAAAGATCTGGTTTTTGAATACACTAATACAGCCAGATCATCAGCATATTGCCACGCTTTTATATTCTTAAAATTTCTTGGCATTTGTTTTTGCTTTGGTCTTGTATTTTTAGTCTTTAGTCTTGTGTCTTGAGTCTTGTGTCTTGAGTCTTTAAAGGTTTTTCAGCCGCTGCTGCCTGTCGTAATCTTTCAGTGCTGCAATTATCTCCCCCATATCACCGCCCATTATCTTGTCCAGACTGTAAATCGATAAGTTAATTCTGTGGTCGGTTACGCGATTTTGCGGGTAGTTATATGTTCTGATTTTTTGAGACCTGTCGCCTGAGCCAATCATCGTTTTACGTTGTGAATCGCGCTCGGCCCTTTTCTTGCTCAGATGATATTCGTAAACCCGGCTCCTCAGCACCCGCCACGCCTTGGCGCGGTTCTTATGCTGGCTCTTTTCATCCTGCATACTGATAGTGATCCCCGTTGGTAAATGTTCGAGCTTAATAGCGCTGCTGACCTTGTTTACGTTTTGTCCGCCCGGCCCGCTCGACCTGCTGACATGCTCGACTACATCATCGGGAGCTATCTGGATATCGAGCTCCTCCGGTTCAGGCAATACCGCCACAGTCGCCGCTGATGTGTGGATTCTGCCCTGCGATTCCGTCTCCGGCACTCTTTGCACCCGATGCCCCCCGCCCTCATACCCTAACTCAGACCAGATACCGGGGGCCTTAATGCCGAATATCACCTCGCGAAAACCATTCTTTTCTGATGCGCTAAAGTCAAGCTGCTCAACTTTCCACCTCCGGCTCTCAGCATATCGTACATACATATTATACAAATCGCGTGCGAACAAAGCCGCCTCTTCACCGCCCGTCCCTGCCCGAATTTCAATTATCACCGAGTCGATATCCATATCGTCGGCCATTATCAGAGTGTTTGTAATTTCCTTGAGCAGAGCGCCCTTTTGGCCTTCAAACTCTTGAAGCTCTTCTTTTGCTAATTCTTTGAAGTCCTTGTCGGCGGTACCGTCGTCTAATATTTGCTGGGCCTCTTCAATCCCGGCCACCGCCTTTTTATACCGCCCGTATTTCGCCACTATTGCTCTTAGTTTGCCCTGCTCTTTAGATAACGCTATCAGCTTATTTGTGTTGCTGGCGACCTCCGGATCGGAAATCAGCTTTTCGATTTCGTTAAAGCGCGCCTCGATTTCGTCGAGTTTTACCAATAAACTATCGTTATTGTCTGCCATAATTACGTTCCGCTAAAAGTGCTCCTGCAAATCTCCTTACCTAACCCAGCTAACAGGGGGCTTTTCCACGCTGCTCTAAAAATCACCGCACTTCTTGTCCTTGGCTCAAATGGGTGGCAGCCTCAAGCGTAGCTTGGGGATGGCTCACTGTTCTTTATGTAAAGTGCAACTTTTAATTACAATTGGTATAAAACTGTGCCTGCGCAACTACAGGCACAGGCAAAAGAACGAAAGCCCCCGTCCTGATGCCTTTCAGAATGGGAGCCCGAGTTGTTACCTGTAGAAAAAGTTACTGTTGCTTGTCTTTTTTGGCCTTCTGTTGGTAGCTTGTGCCGTATTTCTTCTGGAAACGCTCTATCCGCCCGGCTGTATCGACATATTTCTGCTTACCCGTGTAAAATGGATGGCACATTGAGCAGATTTCTGCGTGGACCTCTTTTGCCGTGCTGCTGGTCTCAAATGTATTGCCGCAGCCGCAGTGGACTACCACTTTTTCATACTTTGGATGTATCTTTTCTTTCATAACTTAAATGCTCCGAAATACCGTAAACGAAGCATTCTAACACTATTTCCGTACATTTCAATAAAAATTTTCGCAATTAGCCATTTTTCCACCGAATCCAACCTTCCCCCCCCTCTTCACCCTGAGCAAAACCCCTCTCTTCACCCTGAGCGAAGACGAAGGG
>JABMRO010000355.1 GCA_013202635.1 Planctomycetota bacterium | reverse complement strand
GTCCAATATGGTCGGCTATTTGCTGGATAGTTCTACTTGGATATAATTTCTTCAGTAGGTTCAACTCTTTCTTTGACCAGATATGCTGTGGTTTGCTAATTCCCAATTTGTGTGCTCTGCCCGTTACCGCCAGGACAGTCCGTCCAAGTTGGTTCGCAATATCTCGTACGCTAGTCCGGCCAAATATTGATAAGGGATATGGCTGTAGTTTTTGTAAGTCTTTTCAAAGCGCACAACATGTGCACAGTATTGGGTAGTGCCTCACCCACCCTTCTTGCAGCCGCCCATTGCTGTCGCCAGGAAAGCTCCCAACAAGACCAATATTACCCACTTTTTCATATTGTTTTCTCCTTAAAGCCTCATTTCTTTTCCACTTCTAACTTTACCGCCGAGTCAGATAAGATCAATACCAAGAATAACCTTATAGTATGTTTTTTGGGCCATTTGTAAAGGAAAAATAGGCCTATATTTGATATTCACGCCAGTGACTGTCCAGCGTCAATTATAATTTCCCTTCAATGACAGTTTTTTCTACCCTTTCTTCTTAACACTTATCCTTAGCTTATGACCGTTAGGGAGTGGCTGAAGCATGAGGGAGATTTTAGTCTTTGACAATTGAGTCAAGACTTTATGGCTTTGTCAATAATACATCGATCGATGCGTCCATGGTGGAAATTACCATTCGTTATACTTATGGACAGACAAAGAGGGTTTACATTAATAGAGCTTCTGGTAGTAATTGCTATTATCGCATTATTGATCAGAAAACGACTTCAGACGACTTCGTTCTGGAGTCCCAGGCAGGCGATGACAACAATCCCATGAACGCTCTCGTGTTGAAAATGAACAAGGTGTTGTGAAAAGTATTAAAAGCAAGGTGAGTCTGACGATTGAAATGTTTCTACCAGAATAAATATGCATTAATGTATTTTGTAAAACGCTTAGATTTTACTTTGAATAGCTTTCACTAACGGTTCAAACTGGGGCGGTAAAGATTGTAGAAAAGCAGCCCATTCAGTTTTACTTGATTGGAGTGTGATCTTGGCTCCCTTTTCGAACAGATAATTTATTTTATCAAGAGCATATGCAACTCGCCATTTCCAGTTGATAGCCCAAGCTTTTTGTGCAACTTCAAACCAGCATCTTATAGCATTGGTTAGCTGACCTTTATTCATCTGTTGTTCCGCTTCAAGAGCAGAAAACTCCATCTGAAGAATGATCCTGCTTCCCATTAAAATCTTAGTACGTTCGTCAATAGGTTTAACTGCATCAGAGGATATTGATTCTGCGATGCTTCTGAGCGATTGTTCAAGTGATTTAGTTTTTTCTTGTAAGTCATCTTTCGTCTTTTTTTCAAGATCAGAATATCGCTGTTCGAATCCTGCTCTTACTTTTGCGATTTCGCTCTTAATTACACAGATTAGAAGCATCTTGTCTTGCTCATATCGTCGGTGTGTAAAATAGCTAATTAGACCAATGACGGAAATGATAAACAGCGGTACAAATCCAATCGCTCGGTGAAGTGTGTTTAAGAGGTCCTGATTTTGTTCTTTAAATAGACGATTTTGAGTCTCTGGGCGAGTGATTTGCTTGGATACTTCTCCATTTGGTGAATTATTTGATAAGGTTGACGAATCGGACGCATAAATGTCACAAATTAGGCAGTTCGCCAGACAAAGAATAACAATTAATATTAGTGGATATTTCAGGTGCATTGGCGAAACCCTCTTCCATTGCCAGTCTTGCTCAAAGCTGATAAACACCTGGTGAGGCAATCTCAATTCCAAATCTTCTCAGACCCTTGAATGATAGCACACACACAGACCTGATACAAGCACAATTTGCAACCTATACCGTATATCACTTGAAATTGCTATGGTTCTGAGTGTTTTTGTGGGGTTTTGTCACAATACCTGGCTTAATTCATCTTTCTCTTCCTGAAGCTTGCACCAAAAGCCGCATGGTACCCTTTACCAACATTTGTTTGTCCGAGTAACGCTTGAAGTCCGCGTATGTCCGGCAGTCCAGACGTAGGTTGTTCCAGTATGAGAGATTGCTGACTATGCTGATCAGCGGCCGGCGGCGCTGCCACAAGCTGCTGCACACCCTGCGCAGAATGCGCGGCATGGAATAGAAGTCCCGGTTGCAGGAGATCATTTCCTGGATGGTGCCGTCCAGAGACAAATGCTTATAGCGGGCCACGGGGAATGTCAGTGTGTAATATTTCCAGTCTTGCGGGAAGGTATTGAGGGCGATGCGGTCCTGCGATGTCATCTGGTCCCACAGCCGCGTACCGGGCAAGGGTGTCAAAAACAGCACGTTGAGATTGTCCACACCATACTGACGGGCTACCCCGGCGATACGTT
>JABMRO010000354.1 GCA_013202635.1 Planctomycetota bacterium | reverse complement strand
CCACCACACCGTGTACTTGTCAAGCGTCCGTCGGACCGTTAAAAAACGGTGACTTTTGAAGTGCTTGCCCTTTGAAAAATGAATAAGCTTACAGACGCCTGTGTTCGGAAGCGCCGAAGGGGGGCTTCATTGAGCCGAAATTCAGAAACGAAGGGCAAGTTTTTGATATGTGGACAGACTTTCCCTGTATGACTCTATAAAATCGGAATCGCAAAACTACGCAGCTTTTTTCAGTCGATAGCCCATAACCCGAGTTTGGTGGAAGAAGTGTTGTTCAATATCGCAGGGGACTGTTTTGGCGTCACGCTCAGGCTTGTCAGGCTTGTTGTTGAAATACACATCATCAGGGCGCATGCCATCCAGGGTCATGTGTGGTCGCCATCTGTTGTACCAGAGTTCAAATTCGTTGCACAGTTCCGTCAGATGATCAATGCCTTTGATGATGGCAACTCGTTTTAGCCATTCGTATTTTAGCGTCTTATTGACTCTTTCAGTGACAGCGATGGAACCATGTTTTCCTATAGCCCCAAAACGGTGCAGTATTTCATAAGTTGTCATCAACTCTGCAAAAACATCTCCAATAAAAACACTCCCCTGGTCTGAGATGATATGTTTGGGTCGGCCGTACTTTTCAATAGCACTTTCCAGGGCATTATTGATCCAGCCGGCATTGGGGCCTTCCAGTGGAGCTGTAGCCATCACTTTACGTGAGAAATGATCAATTACGACACAGATGTGTATCGGCCACAATCCCCAGCAATAAACCATTGTGGTATCGATGGACCAAACGTGATTCGGGTACCAGGCCGGGATGGAGCGAGCTTTCTCTTCTTCCATTTCCGTTGCTTTAGCCGATGATTTAGGACCGGCTGGAGGTTTTGGTTGATTGAGAATATTCCGCACGGTAGAGCCGGAGATGAAGATGTTTAAGAGTGCCAGTTGGTTTGCAACCCGAACCCGTCCCCAGTTGACATTGGCCTTTGTTATTTCCCAGATTAGCGACGCTATTTCGGTTGGTGTTTTGTTGGGTGGAGTACTCGGTTGCTGTTGTTCTTCGATCTTATGCAGCCATCGGTAGAGAGTTGATTTGGCGATGCCCAGGCATTCGGTCACTCTGCGTCTTGGGACCTGAAAGGTTTCCATGTAACATAGAATGAAGAGCTTTTCCCGGAGCGTATATCGTTTGTTTGTCTGTTTCTTCTCGACCCCTTTTTGAAGGATGGTTATCTGTATTTGCTGCTGATAGACCTTATCGCGAAGAAAGATGATCTCCTTGTCTTTATCATCTGCATTCATTTTAGACAGCCTTTTCAAGCTTCGTTTTCGGGCTCTTCCGGAGAATCGGGCCGCGAGGATGGTGGCTTTAATAATCAGTGTGACCGCGGCGTTGACAATCTCGATATTTGTTGCCATAATCTGTACTTGAATCTTCGCTAAATTGAGGAATACTGGAAACCGACCGCGGAATTATAGCATTTTGAGGCGGAAAATGCCAGTTGCGATGCCGAAATCGTAAGTGTTTGTTTTTCAAGGAGATAAATGTGCGTCCCAGGGGTGTCCTACGGGTGCTTGACAAGAACACCTTGTCCCGATGCCAGTCTCGATGATAAGCACCAGCAAACCGTGACTATTGCGATGATTTTCCACACTGGCTTCAATCGGTCCTCATTTCTCATTATGACTGATACTGATAGGAATTTTGATTTCCACTGACAAGGGTAATTATACCACCAGAGGGTATCGCGACACAAGGGGGGATATGAGCCCAGGGGCGGCCATAGAAAATGCAGTCGAAATCCTTACCCGAATCCGACGGTTGGGTTCTTTGCTGCCTCTTCCGGCAAGGTATGCTGAATTTGCTGGAATTATCTTGAAATTGAGATGAAAGTGTTGTATTATGGGACTTGGATTACACAGGAGAGTTTTAGTAAAGTGTATATTGGAAATCCCGGATGGTTTGATCTGACCTTTGATCAGACTTTTGGGACGGGATTCAAATCGCCTATCAGTCATTTGTTAAACGTAAGGAGGATGAAGAATGAAAGAACTAATAGGAATAACTTTGTTGATATTGGCGGTGTTTTTCTGGATACCCACGTCTCTTGCCGCAGATCCCACATGGGAATATATCTACGAGGGAGATATACTGCCTGATGACACCTCACTGGGCGGTAACGCGTGGCAGCTTATGGGCGACAACAGATTCGCCGAAGTCACTGACCAGAGCGAACTTCATATTGATGATGTTGGGGCAAGTCACTGCTTTTTCCTGTATAACGTACCGGATCCTGACCTGATGCAACAGGCAACAATTGAGGCACGTGTCAAGGTGCTTTCCCAGTCCGGCTCGGCGAATTTTGAGGTGCTGGTTGGGATGCAGGATGGGAACAATTCCAAATGGCTGGATCTTTTCCCTGACCATATTCTGTTGAATGACACCACCAGCACGTATGATGTTGACATGACAGAGTATCATATTCTAAGAATGGTAAGAGATACAGATGATATCCATATCTATGTAGATGATGTAGAGGTGATAAGCGAACCGCATGTGGGGGCAGGTGAAAGCTGGATTGGTTTCATTTTCGGTGCCGGCTGCACATCATGTACAAGCGAACAATACTGGGATTATTTGGTATTTACGACAGAAGGCGCTTTCTCGCCGCAAGAGCTTCCCAGTTATGCATCTATTCGGGGTACACCGGATTTAGCCTACGGACCCGTGCCGGCAGATGGGGGCCTGCATCCCGACACATGGGCCAACCTGTCCTGGAGAGCGGGCCTTTCGGCGGTTACGCACGATGTCTACTTCGGTGAAAATTTCGATGACGTGAATGCCGGTGCCGAGAGCACGTTCATTGGCAACCAGGCAGCAATATTTTCTGTTGTGGGCTTCCCCGGATTCGCTTCTCCGGATGGTCTTGTTCCAGGTACGACTTATTTCTGGCGCGTTGACGCGGTCAATGATGCCGATCCGAACAGTCCGTG
>JABMRO010000026.1 GCA_013202635.1 Planctomycetota bacterium | reverse complement strand
CTTAAACAAAATCCGAGATCAAGAACGAAGTGCAAGGGTTCGATCCGAAGACGCACGAGGCACCGGAAGACAAAAGAGTTATCCATTGAGAGACACAGACCCCGACACAAAGATCTGATAGGTCGTAGGTTCGAAACGCTCCCCCGCTATGAGCCCTTGGAGTGGCATTGCCGGTTATGCTCGGGTCCAGCTCGGACTGACTAACGAACTGGATCACCTCCGCTAACCGCGGTTCCTGAGCAACATATCGTATCTTCATTTTAGGTGCCCCCCTCTTTGACTGCCTGAATAAATTAATCGTTGCTAATTCTGCCGGAAATCCTGATAGGAGCCGGATGAGCTGAGAGGCTCACGTCCGGTTCTCGGAGGGGCCGAGGGTGAAATTCCCTCGGTCTACTCAACCATTGCTGCCTTGTAACTTTTAGACGGCAATTCCCTAATATCGTCGACTTAACATTCTGTTAAATCATCAAGCTGATCCAAAACGTCGGTACGTCGGAGCAATAACAGTTAAAGCAACATTCGTCTCGCGCGCATGTAGAGCCTTTACGGCCAGATGTTCCACCGCAGTGTAAGAAGAACTCAAAATAAATACGTTACTTTTTTATTGTTGACTGCCTTATGTAAGTAGAGGCTGATGATATGAATTACTTAGCAATCATTATGAAATTCGAATGGGCACAAAAGTAAAGACATACAGTCATGATATTTGGTGTTAATAAGCTAACTGTAATCAAATTTTATGGCTAAAAAAGAAAGAGAGGAGAATAGAAATGAAGAAGGAAACATTTGTACTAAAAGCCGGAAATATTTGGTTGTTAAGTTTTATAGTTATGATGAGTTGTTCAACTGTTTTTGCCCTTGACCCTATGGGGCCTCCAGTAGCTGACCTACGACAAGGGCAGCTTAAAGAAGGGATTGAGTACTCATACTCAACGATGGACGTAAAATTACATGAGGGTAAATGGATTGAGCATTTTGATGGAGTGTTTAACGACTCAGGGGAAGCAACTTCCTTAACACTAAAAGATTTCAAAATGAATAAGGTCTATTTCAACCTTGGTTATGGATTCACTGACAACTTGGATGCTTTTTTGCGTTTGGGTGCGACAACTGCCACATTCGGTGACTCAATTTGGGAAGATGCGGAAAAATTTGACAGTAACGTTGACTCCACTATTGGAGGTGGTATTAAAGCGACTTTTTACGAGGATGATAAGCTTAAGGTTGGCGGTCTGCTTCAAGCAAGCTGGGGGGAATTTGATGGGAAACTAAATGCTTCACATTGGTCAGCGGCTGACTTTGTTGAAATTAGCATGGCTGAGGTTCAGATTGCAGTAGGACCAACGTATAAGTTGGATGACCATGTTTCGATTTATGGCGGTCCATTTTGGCACTTTATTACCGGCGATTTGGATGATGAGGTCAATGAAGCAATAGGAGGAGGCCTTCTCAATTCTCAATTCTCTTGGGATATTGATGACAGTTCAACTTTCGGGGCTTATATTGGCACTCAAATAGATATTAACGAAAACACTTCTTTAAATATTGAGTACCAGCATACGGCTGAATCTGATGCTTTTGTTGCAGGCTTCCTTTGGAGATTTTAATAGGGAAAGTAACAGGGATTCAAAAATTTATATGTATTCGTTGACAAGAATGGCGTCTACCTTTCTTGGAACAAGACTTCCCTCCTTAGAATATGGTATCTCTCAAAGTCTCTAGACAAGGAAGGTCAAGGCCTTTTCGATATTAGGCGTAAATAGTTTCTTGAGCACGTGACCGAGTGTTCTGTATAATCCCTGCTAAACTTCAAAAACAGAAAAACCGCTTAAATTTTTCACAAGGCGCTGCGAAACTGTGCCTGTTTTAGAATTTGCAGAATCGAATAATTGATTGATGCGGATATTTCTGCAAAAATCTGATGTCTGAGATGGATCCGAAATGAGCGGTTTTTGCAGTGGTGCTATAAACAAGCTATATTCGCCGAATTCACCGAAATTCGAGGCCGCTGCTGGCCACGTGTTGGCCGATCGAAGATTGATTGGTATTCGTAGTACCTTTATTTGCAACACCAAAGCCACACAATAACGGTAGAGATTCTATGGGAATGTTTTTCAAAAAGCCTTGCAATACCAGATTGATACGGTAAAATGCAATTAGGAAAGTTGCAAGCAACGTCCTATTAGTTTTTCGTCGTTTTTTCATAATCTTATCAACAACACATGCTAATACATAATCAAGGGATTTTCCTTGACGGGAAAGCGGCTGATCTGGTATAAATTAT
>JABMRO010000353.1 GCA_013202635.1 Planctomycetota bacterium | reverse complement strand
CCCTGTAATAGCCCAAGTAGTGGCTCTTCCCCTGTTCGCGCCAAGGTAGCAGCACCCGGGGATAAACTTGGGTAAACTCCTGAGTATTGCGTATTGAGAAATTTGACTGGGTCTTCTGACCCTGTGTCTTGGCCTTCTGGCTCCCCTGTTGCGAGTCAGGTAAGTAGTTCTCGGGGACAAGCTGTACTTGCAGTTTGTAAAAAAGGCAAACTGAAAACATCTATTTTTCGTCGCATAACGACGATTTACGTTAGCCTTCTGGCTAATATTTGCGTATTATAACATAAAATCTAACATAAGTCAAAGAGAAACGGCCAAAAAGGTGCTTTTTTTGATCATCCTAAGCGCAGCCGAAGGAATCAATAATCGATAATCAATTGAAAGGGGGAAAGTGCGGGTTGGGTAGTATAGCTCGTGGCCCGGGGCATCGCCGTAAGGCGCCATGCGGAGTGCCTCGAAAAGCGAAACGGACACCTTTAATTCCCCCCAAAACAGAAAAGCAAATATATCATCGTAACTCTAGTACAGAAGTGCTTCCAAATGTATATGTTTGAATGAGTTGGCCTTTCTTTTCATCATAGCGTATTTTATCAGGAAGCATATCCTTTGCTTTTTTAGGATCTGTTTTTACAGCTTTTTCATAGTACTTTCGGAGTAATTCAAAGAGCTTTTTGTTGACGAGTGTTGCTCTACGTTCATCAATATTTTCTTGAAGGCTCGCTATGTTTATCCAGAGACGTATCAATGCCGGATAATGCAGTTCTTTCAAATTTTCTTCAAACTTTTTGAAGAGATGAATGTTTAATCGTTTTTGTAGTTCAACGATTGCCTTAGTTTCTTGCCCTTTTGATACAGGATAAACCGCCATCCATAGGCTAATTGCGAGCATCCTTACGGTTTCATCTTTTGAACGACATACAGAAAGATTTTCGAAGAAACCAAAGATTGCGTATGCTATTACTCCGTAGATGGAGCCGTCTTCAAATTTATTATAAGTTGCTTCATCTAGTCGATACTCAGGTATATTTTCTTCATGTTCTTGGAGAATGCCTACAGTTTTATCCAATCCACGTTCAATGGCAAACAAGTTTTTCCAAGGCAAAGAGTCAACTATTTCATCATCGTCGTGAAGTTTATCCAGCTTTACAGCTTGAGACCAAACTATACGTCCCATACCTATTAGTTCATTGAATCCTTGGGAAAGGCCATGATGATAGCCCTTGCGCCAACCATGAGCAATATGTGCCTCCGTGGCCACATTAAGGGCCTCTGTATATTTTTCTATCATCCATGGCCCAAGGCTTTCATCATTCCAACCTCTCCATGCAGGTAAAGGGTTTAAGTTACTTTCTATTAGCTCGCAATTACCAAAGACGGTATTGGTAAAAGTTTTGAAATGGCCGAGCCCAAAGTAATCCTCTTCTTTGTATAATATAGAAGTTTTATTCATGAAAGCCTGTCTAACCAACTGATGCACTAGTGCATAACCACCGGAATAATAAAGCCCTTGTTTATTAATTTGGGTAAATATTTCATTTGCAGTTTTGGGAACATAACAAACCATCAATTGACAAAACTTTGCATCTGACCAAAGATCAAGCAAAGTTAAAACGTACTTTGTATATTCTGAAATTTCGTAACGTTCCCCCTTTTCTTTTGCGAGGTGTGCTCTACCACTATTGTATTTCTTGCATTCTTTTACAATTCCTTCAATACTATCAAAGATTTCATCGGCCAATTCCCTCAAATCAGGTTCATTACCTCTGGCAATTAGCGAAGTACAACCATCTAAGAAACGCTTATAATTGCTACTATGAAACTTTGCGGGTTTACTAATATTCCACAGAAGCCAGATGGAAATAACCATGAAAAGTATTCCTGCAAGAATTTCCCAAAAAACTGGATATCCTAATAGTGGCAAAGCGGGTCAGGAATAAAAGGGAGAATTGCAGCCACGAAGACAAACAAGATTGCTATAAAAAACAAAACACACGCTACAAGTGGTTTGAAAACACTCATTGAGAGTCGAAATTTTACTATTGGACTAATTAGCTGGCTAAAAGCTAAAAGTAGTGCGATTGTTGCAATAGCAGACCCAATCGAAAAATATATTCTATTGGGTGATGCGGGGTCGTATGAGGATTGTCCTATAAATTCCCACATCATCGCTTGGAGTCCTTTTCACAAGTATAAGGTAATTTTAACACATTACATCAAACAAAACTATCTATTTTAGCTTTACAGATTCTTTCTGTCAATTCATGTAGTTTTTGGAAGTATTCGGCAAATGTGCTAACAACTTTTTCATATCCCGACATTATACCCAAATCCGCAATTCCAGCCAAACAATCTCATATCTCCTTGCTACGCCGAAGGCGAGCGTATTCCACTGCACTCTTCAAGATGTCCGCCTCACGCCTTTAGTGACAGAAAATAACAGAAAAGAAGGTAAAAGGCGAAAATAAGGCAGCCCGGCCCCCGACCCCCGGCAGACAAGCAAGTAAGCACACACCGAGGGTAAACTCCAAAGCAAGTGAGCTAACATTCCCCTGCTGCAAGTCAGGTGAGCAGTTCTTCCCCTATTGCGAGTCAAGTTAGCAGCACCCGGGGACAAGCTTTGGATAAACTCAGGGTAAACTCCGTGGCACAGATGACTCAGAGGTTTTTCGTTCAGAAATAATTGGTGCGATTCATCGCACCCTACCTACTCGACGTAGCAGTTTTGAAACCGCTTATAGTAGTTTCTCCTATTGACAAGGAATTACTGTGGGATTAGTATTCGGAGATGAATAAAGTGCTTATTATAGTCGGCGATGCGAGTGAGACTGTTGATACGTTATATCCGTATTTCCGTTTGCAGGAAGATGATTTTGAGCCGGTAGTGGCGGGGCCTGAGAAACAGCGCTATCATATGGTCATGCACGAGATTCCTGACGACTGGGACGGCCACGTTACCCGTGAATTCGAGGGTTACACTCTACAATCGGACATTGCATTTCGAGATGTGAATCCGGAGGATTACCTGGGTATATTTTTCTCCGGTGGCCGTGCCCCGGAATATATCCGGTATGATCCGGACCTTGTCCGTATTACAAAGCACTTTTTTGAGACAAACAAGCCGATTGCCTGTGTGTGTCATGGAGTGGAGATGTGTGGTGATTGAAACTGACTTTAGATTGAGACTTGTATCTTGCCAGCAGGCAGAGAGAGGGGCCAACATGATCTGGAGGAGGTCAGGGCTCACAACGCAACATACAATTAAAATGTTCTACCTTTCATTTAAAATTTTAATTATGACTATAACAAAAGAAGAAAATAAAAGACTGACCATACAATG
>JABMRO010000025.1 GCA_013202635.1 Planctomycetota bacterium | reverse complement strand
ATACAGTTTTGTATTTTCAGTAAAGCCAAGTACTGGCAAATGCTCTACAAAATCAATACCAGCCGGGAAATAAAAAGACTGGAGCTTCGCATCGCTGAACTGAGCGAGACAGTCAAAAACAAATAACAAAAAGTTTACTATTTATTGAAAGGGGTACAAAATGCGCGCATTAAAAATCTGTCTGTGGATAGCCGGTATTGGGTGTCTGCTATCGCTATTTGGAATGGTCTTACCTGTTTCGTCATGGGAATACATTGCCAAATTATTTGGGGTTGAATCGTTTCCGGATTCGCCGCAATTCATTTATGCGGTTCGTGTGGCGTCAGGCACGTATGCTGCGGTGGGGATATTTTTTATAATTCTGGCTTCGGACCCTGTGAAATATGGAGTAATGGTACCATTCTCGGGCCTGGGTGCGGTGTTCATTGGCGTGGTCTGTGCGATAGCGGGGCTGTTAACGACAATGCCTTTTTGGTGGTACATGGGTGATTCTTTGAGCTGTCTGGTGTTGGGCGTTCTCATACTCGTGTTCTGGCAACAGGCGAAAAAGACCGCCAACTAAACAGGTAAAGGAGATTAAAAAATGGGACTTTTAGAAGACATGACTCGGAGAGTGAGAAAGCTTGATATTATAGATGTAAAATTAGCTCAAAGCGTTGCATTCTTTCTTGCTCTTGTAATAGCCAAACTGATACCCGACATATTGGACATAAACATATGTTGGTTTGTAGTTTTATTTGTGTTATGTGCAATAAAACCCGTGTATGTGTTTTGGTTTAAGAAATAGTCTTTTTTCTTTCGGCTTATTGATTTGGCAGTCTAATCATTGCTGATTATTTTCGAATCTGCGGCGTTGAAAGAATTCCTGGAGTAACCTGCTGCAATCTTCAGCTAAAACACCGCCGGTAACTTCAAGTCTATGGTTGAGCCTTTCATCCTGCACAATATTATACAGGCTTTTGCACGCACCTGCCTTTGGGTCGTCGCAGCCGTAAACGAGCCTGTCCATCCTTGCCAGAACCAACGCTCCGGCACACATAGGGCACGGCTCAAGAGTTACATACATTGTGCACTCATGCAATCGCCAGCTTTCGATAAAAGACGCCGCCTGCGTCAGGGCGATAATCTCTGCGTGAGCCGTGGGGTCTTTAAGCTGCTCTCGCTGATTATATGCCTTACCGATTATCTGGTTTTTATAGACGATAACCGCACCGATAGGAACATCGCCGTTTTCCTCGGCTATTTGTGCCTGCTGGATGCCAATTTTCATATACTTTTCATCTTCTTTTGTTATATTTATCATCAAGAGTTGAGTGAATCTTCCTTTAACATTTGTCCCATCTCATACGTAACTTCCATTGTCCCGTTTTGTTCTCTACATAAATACTGTTATGATTTTTCTTTATTTTAAATCCTTGTTTAGTATAGAAAATAATAGCACCAGTATTCAGTTGATAAACACTGATTTCAAGAAATTTTTTATCCTTACTTTGCATATTCCAATAATTGAGTACCAATTCCTTTCTCCTTATCAGTCCCTTTTCTCTGATAGGGCAGGTCAACAAACAACTCTTCTATATAATTAGACCCTGTCCCATCTTCTGTACCCAGTGTCACGAATCCTTTGATTATTCCATTCTCCTTATAAACCCATGTTCTACTAATATCAGAGAATTGCATCTTCATCTTAGGAAGAAGCGAATACCAGAACCCTGCGTGGATAAATCCGTGCGATGTCAAAGATCCTATTAGCCAGATATCACATACACGGTCAATGTCTTCTATTACTATTGGTTGAATTTTTTTCTCATTTGACTTATTTGCCATATCACACCTGATTTCCGGGACGTGGAGTAAAGCCCATGCGGCACCTAAACTTTTGCGTTTTACTGAAAGGGAGCAGTTGAACAGGAGACCGCATTTGAGCATTCGTTTGTTTTACATATACTGTTCACCTGTTCTACTGCTCAAATGCTCTATTTTGACCGACTATGTCGGTCAAAATACCCCAAAGGGGAGTCGAACCCCTGTCTCCAGGATGAGAACCTGATATCCTAAGCCACTAGACGATGGGGGCAAAATAATTTATCGTTTTCTATT
>JABMRO010000352.1 GCA_013202635.1 Planctomycetota bacterium | reverse complement strand
ATTCAAAAGCGGCTATCGAAGGTTCAAAATAAAGACCGTCAAAGGTATAGACGATTATGCAATGATTGCGGAGGTGGTTAAACGCAGATATAAATACGCCCTTCGCGGCGAAGAGCTCTGGCCCGACCTTGTCCTGATTGACGGCGGCCTGGGGCACCTGAGAGCCGCTGAAAAAGCACTCAGAGAAATGAAAGCACCCGATATAACGATTGCCTCGATTGCCAAAAAAGAGGAAGATATTTATTTGCAGGGTAAAAGCAAACCGTTGAAATTGGCCGCCAATTCACCTGTCCGCAAACTGCTGCAATATGTCAGGGATGAGGCCCACCGCTTCGCTCAGCACTACCATCACATCCTGCGTGGCAAAAAAATGCTGAACAAAAAATCCTGATAACTATTTTGTATAATTCAGTTCAAATCAGCACTAAAACCTGCCTCTTACTGAGACAAACTGGCACTACCCAAGAAACCGTTATCGCTGCATTGGAATATATCATCACCTGGGTAAGAACATATAGTTATTTTTTTTGAGCTACAAACGATTTGGCAATGTCTTGAAACGTCGTTTCAGGTTTAAAATTGATTGGCTGGTAGTGGAATTTTGAATCATCAACTTTGCCGGTTGACAAGTAGTTTAATACGAGAAACTCATATGCCTCTCGTTGAAGGTGACAGGTGTCGCCAAGGTGTCCCATCTCCTTCAGAATGACGTGTTTTCCATTTGGTAAATAACGCAGCATTTTTTCAGCATTCGCTGCGGGTGTTGAAATGTCAAGATTTCCGCTGATTAAAAGTGCTTCAACGTTTGAATGTCTTAATTCGCGATATTCTTTGGGAATCTGCTTCATAGGCCAGTTATCCTTGGTAATAGGCGTTATCATGAACTGAGACATGGGTGAGCCAAGCAGACATCCCTGCGGCATCATATCATGGAAATAATCTCGGTTTGGATCAAAGTCAGCGCTTATGGCTTTGGCGACTCCTTCTCCCCAATTAATATGATCACCTTTAAACATCTCAAAAGTATACGAAAGGTATGCTATTCCGCTATAGTCACCATCTTCTGCTGCCACAAATGCATCAAATAACTGAGCAGCTGATCCAACATGAAAAAGGTTCATAAACATAGCCATCCTAACATGATCAATATTGATCGGTATACCATTCCAGGATGATGGAAGATTTTTCAATACATTCCGTATTGTTAATATTATGTCAGCAGAGCGTTTCACTGCATCGGCGTCTTTTTTCCACAATTCTCCATATACTTGTAGCAGCCTATCGTTTGTAGCGGGTTCCCAGATGCAATGGCCAGGAGGATTGACACCCGTTAGAACCATACGATGAACGTTCTCAGGATAGCGTAATCCGTAAATATAACCTATGCGAGTGCCCCAGCTACCACCACAGAGATTAACTGTGTTGTAACCAAGAACTTGTCGGGCAACATCAATATCATCAACAACCTCAATCACATTATAGCCATCGATATCTATACCTGCAGCGGAAAGGCTTCGGAATGCTCTACCATACGCATCTCCAAATGCCTGCAAGTAATCTTTTGATAATGGGCTACCGGAATTTTGTTTCATAAACTCAATCGGTTCGGGGCATTGTAATGAAACACTACCATCTACTCCGCGATAGCCGACCATAACCAGATCATGATTTTTTAATAGCCAAACAGGTGGAATAGGAGCGATGTTCGTTGCACCGGGCCCACCTGCGAGAGTAAATATAGGTTTTGCTGGTTCTTCCGAGTCACTGTAAATTCGAATAACCGGTATTTGGAGTAAACGGCTGTTTTTGTTGGCGCGATTTTCCGGAACGTTCATAAGGACAAAGTCAGTTTTATGCTCCGAATCACTCCATTTATAAAAAGTGGTATTAATTAAATAATCGCCTGATTTTTGACCTTTAATTTTATCCTGGCCGGGAAATGGAAATTCCTGCGAAATGATTGTCCCAAACGGTACATGACAGAGGATAACTACGAAAAAGAATTTTCTTAAATCATTCATGTTTTTACCTTACTTAAGTTAGGTTGATAATTTGGCTATTCCTACAGCGCTATTGTGAATGCCCAGTCGTCCGGTGTCTTCACTACCACGCTGTTTTGACTTTTTTGGCCCAACATATTTTTGGATTATAGGTAACGGACCGCCGCTTTCAGGGAACTCACTTTAAAGACCACAGCTTTGATTCCCTTGAGGTCGCTCTTTAAGATACGTATAGCAGGAGCGGCGAAACCAGTCTTAACATCATCAAAAAAATGCTGATAACTGATTTGTACAATTCAGTTCAAATCAGCACTAAAATCCTTCTCTTACTGAGACATACCGGCTTGAGGGGTACCACCGTAGGCTCCCATATTGATAATACCGCCGTTTGGCGATAATTCTGCGTTGCAATCAGAATCTGGGTCTCCGGTGTCGATGCAGGGTGAACCTGTAAGCAAGTGAAAATTGCCATTAATTGCATCGGCAAAAAGTGGGTCGGCGTCGATATTGCCCTGGCCCGGCCAGCCGCCCTGGACGTCAGAATAAGTTACTATGGCGTCTATGTGGCTTTCTATCTGAACAGCATCAGAGTCACTACCGTTGTAATAGATAATAGAGTTGGTTACTGTCGGGGCGTAGCTGGAAATGCCGCATAGAACATTTGCAACGATAGTACAGTTAGTGATTGTCAAGATGCCGTCTTCAATACCGTATTGGCCGTTCTCAGCGATAAGACAATTGGTTACTGCAGCGTAATTGTATGTTACCTTTCGCCCCGCAGCGTGTTTTCGCATCTGGATACCCGGGCCATCGTTCAAGGTAATTTCGCAGTTTATGATTGCCGGATTACCACCGTGCTGCACTTCTATTCCGGGGCCACTGTTGCCTGTGATAATGCAGCCCGCAATTGTAGGTGAGGCATCAGAACAATAGACGGCCGCGTTCGCATCGATAATTGTAAATCCGGCGAGCACACAGCTTGCGTCTTCACCTCCGGCAAAAGTTACCGCATGATTGTCGCCATCGATAACCGTAGCCGCGACAACATTCGGGTCGTTGGGGTCGGCTGAGCTAAGTGTCAGATTTTTACCATTAAAATTTATGTTTTCGAAATAAATACCCTCACCGACAACTACATGGTCGCCGGGACCGGCCTCATTAATGGCATGGCGAATATATTCATATCTTTGTCCGGTGGTTAAGTTCTCAACCGGCCCATCGGCAGTAGCGAACGATGGACTGACAAGCTCGATGCCTTCGCCGGTCCCTAAATTGCGGGAATACTGTTTATCGACAGGATTATTCCAGTGCTCATGAACGCCGAGGCTTGCCAATCGGGTACCATCACCTTCGGGGTCATAAAACGTACCGGAGGGAGGGTTATCCGCCAGTGCCGCCTCATGCATAT
>JABMRO010000351.1 GCA_013202635.1 Planctomycetota bacterium | reverse complement strand
TTTTGTAGCTATTGCATTGTTCCATTCGTCCGCGGGCGCGAAGTTTCGAAGTCGCCTGATGATATCATTGAAGAGATCAGCTATAACGTAGCGGCTGGCGTAAAGGAAATTGTCATAGTTTCACCTCCAAGATACAAAGGCAGTATTCACCCGGTAATCTTAGCGGTCTGCCACGAATTGGGAATTAATGAGGTTTATCGCATCGGCGGAGCACAGGCTGTTGCAGCTATGGCACGTGGAACAGATACGATAAGAAAGGTCTATAAGATTGTAGGCCCCGGCAACCAATGGGTTCAGATGGCTAAACGTGAGGTATTTGGGCTTGTTGATATTGATGCCGTAGCCGGACCAAGCGAAGTGTTGATAATTGCAAATGATAAAGCCAATCCGGCATGGGTAGCAGCCGATATGCTCAGTCAGACCGAGCACGACCCGGGAAGCGCAATTGCGGTTACGGATTCACAAAAATTCGCTGAAAAAATCCTTGATGAGCTTAAGAGACAGGTAAACCAATTAGAGAGGTCGGAGGAGACAAACGAGTGTTTGAAAAAATACAGTGGGATAGTAGTATTTGAGAATATGAACGATGTGATTGAGGCGGCTAATGCATTCGCCGCAGAGCATTTAGAGGTTCAATGCGGCGAAGAAAGCAGGGATATTGCTGAAAAAATCGAAAATGCCGGCGCAATATTTGTTGGTGATTACAGCCCGGTGGCAGTGGGTGATTACTGGGCCGGACCAAGCCATACGTTACCTACAGGGATGACAGCAAAGTTTTTCAGCCCTTTAAGTGCCAATGACTTTATCAAGTCAACGAGTATCATCGAATACGATAAGAAGAAATTGGCCGAAAGCGCCGATGATATTATTCGCCTGGCCGAGGTCGAAGGCCTCGACGCCCACGCAAAAAGCATCAGGATAAGACAGCAGGATTAAAACCCCTCGCAAAAAGCTACACTTCCCAGTTGAGTCTTTCACTGTATTTATAACAGAACCGTCCCAACACATGGGCCATTATCATCGTCAGATAAATGCAAACTGCGCTTAGGATATAACTTATAATAAATGATTGCGGCATAATTACTAACATAATTGCTATGAGCCCGGAAACTGTGAAAAAGAGCAGGACCAAACCACAGTATGGAAGAAAAACATTAAGCATCGAAGTGATAATTAGTATTGGGTTTAGTGCCCGAAGAGAATCGAACAAAACCACTGCCAGCAGCAACATTGGCAAATAAAGGACTCCGTATGTCACCAGCAGCCAGAAGATTATATCTGTCTGTTTGGTGAGAATAAGATATGCCAGTAATGGGCCGACACAGACGGCAACACAAATAAATGTATTTAATATCAGCCAGACAAGCTCCCATGCGTTTGTTAGAATGCTCGGCGACAAATCGATATCCGGCGCGCGTCGATTTCCACCGGCACTGTCGCGAATATAATCTGATAAACAGTAAATCAAAAATCCTATTAAGACTACTATAATTGCTATTGAAGGAGAAAGGTGCATCCAATAATTAAGATGGCCCAACGGCGGCAACATTCGAGGCAAAAAAGAAAGAATTGCCAGATTAACCAAACCGGATGCGCTTATCGGATAAAGAAATATATCGACAAACCACGGCAGCCTGCGCGAAGCGGCGGTTTCTTCCGCTGACGCTGATTCTTCTTCAAGCTCCTGGTTATATTCGTCACTGCTTCCGGATGTCTCAGTATGACTGAGGGGCAGGTCTTGTGTTGTGTCTTTTTGCGGCATAGCCAAAAGAGATAAATCGTAGTCAGAATATTTCGAGTTGATTTTCGAATCTTCTAAATCGCCTTCCCTTAAAGTTGAGTTTGTACTTTCAATTTCCGGAATAATGACTATCTTCTTACACTTGGGGCATTTGCCTTTTTTGCCTGCATTGTTTTTGTGAACGCTGAACTTCTGGCCGCAGTTTTCACACCGAAACTTTATTATAGAGTCCGCATCATCCATTTTTAAGTCTCCCTTTTTTCAGTTCTTAAACCGGCAAGGCAGTAGAGTTGCTCTATTGAATAAGACGCTTTGGAGACGATTTTATTCAATCGGAATTAGCCTGAACTACTTTTATCACCTTCCAGGTCCCAGTTAAGCCTGTCCTGATATCGCCAGTAAAACCGTCCCAAAAGGTGGGCACCAATAAGTGCTGTATAGATAATGACAAAACGAAGGATACAATTCCCAAGTGGCGATTCTGTCGTTTCCGATGGGATTAGGCTAATTAATACAACTGTTAAAATAAAAAACAAGACAAGACCGCAGTAAGGAAAAAAAGTATTGGATATCGATTTGGTAAACTTATGAAAATTAAGTCCGTGACCTGAGTCGTGCATAAGAACGGACAACAAAGCCATCGGATATAAGAAAACAGCAGAGATTAGCAACAGCCAGAAAATTATGCCGGCTTTTTGAGTAAATAGCATATACATAACAAATGGAGCAAAGAAAACCGCGAGGCAGCCAATTATGTTTACCACCTGCCCGAACATATCACTTAGAGTGGGAAGCCCCCCAAATCCCAGTGGTGCCCGTACCCAGCCGTCTGCACTTTCGCGAACGCATTCGACGAGATACCAGTACATATACAGAAAAATGAGGATATTCACAATAAAACCAGCGATCATTACAAGATAAACAAAAATGGCTGGAAGAAATCTCGCAAGGATATTGAATAATGGAGGCACTAAGATGAAAATCGCAAGATGCTTCAGCCCCGACTTATTGAAAGGATAGAGAAATATGTCTATAAACCAGGGGGCTTTGCGCAGGGTGGCGGGATCGGTTTCTTGTGGCGGTTCTTCTTCCTCTTCGGATTCATCGGCTTGCTCGGAGGCGATATATTCGGCCATTTGTCTATGTTTAAGAATGTTTTGTTCCTGAATATTCAAAAGGTTCGAATCATAGTCGGAATATCTGGAGCTGGTTTGTGTTGTGCCTGTGGTCTCTGCCTTCTGGATAAAGATTATGAAATAACAATTTGGGCATCGAATATTTTTGCCCGCGTAGCTTTCCGAGACAGTGGATTTATAGCCGCAGTTTTCGCAGTTAAACCTAACAAAAGGGTCCGCCTCACCCACTTTCAATCCTGCCTTTCCGGAGCATTGAAATCAGAATAAGCGATTAAGCACTCGCCAGTTTTTCTTTTATCAGTTCGGCGGCTTTTTTGAGAGCATCGTTTATTTTTTTGGGATTTTTTCCGCCGGCCTGTGCCATTTGAGGCCGCCCTCCGCCCCCGCCGCCGATTATAGGGGCGGTTTCCTTGACGATGTCTCCGGCCTTCAGACCTTTCTTGATGACATCGTCGGTCATGCCCGCAAGCAGCGTCGCCTTGTCGCCTTCGCCGAAGCCCAAAACAATAGCGGCCGATTTTGCCTTCTTCTTGAGCATATCGACGGCTTCCCGTGCCTGCTCGATCTGTGCTCCCTGCAGTTGGCCGATTATTACGGAGGTCTCGCCGACCTTTTCGCATTTTTGAAGGAGTTCTTTTGCCTCGGCCATAACGTCCGAACCCGCCGCCCTTGTCGCTGCCTTTAGTTCCTTCGAAAGTTTTTTATTTTCCTTTATCAACTGGCCGACCCTGTCAACCAGCCCTTCGGAGGGGGCCTTCAAAATTGCCGAAAGCTCATCTACAATATGACTTGCCTTTTCGAAATAGCTGTTAAGGCCCGAGCCTGTCAGTGCCGTAATCCTGCGAACGCCTGTCGAGATGCTCTCTTCTTTGATTATCTTGAAGTCGCCGATGGAACCGAGTCTGTCAACGTGTGTGCCGCCGCAAAACTCCCGGCTGAAGGCCTCGGAGATTTGGTCTTGGCCCTCTGCGCCGATAGCCACTACCCGGACGTCATTTCCGTACTTTTCACCGAACAGCGCCATTGCACCCATTTGTTGCGCCTTTTCTTTGGGCATTACCACCCAGGTTAACGGCAAATCGGCAATGATTTTTTCTCTTGCCAATTCTTCGACCTTTTTCAACTCTTCGGCGGTGGGAGCCTTGGGACAGGTAAAGTCGAATCTCAAATAGTCCGGCCCGACAAAACTGCCCTGCTGCGCTGCGGATTTGCCGAGCACCTGCTGCAGTGCCCACTGGAGCAGATGGGTCGCGGTATGGTTTTTCTTTGTTGCGTCCCTGTCTTTGCTTACGATTGCTGTTACCTTTTCACCGACTCTGAATGAGCCCTCTTTCATCTTTCCAGCATGAAATATACAGTTAGCTATTCTAATTGTTTTATCAACAGTGAATCGGCCATTTTTGGATTCTATAACACCACAATCGCCGACCTGGCCTCCCGCCTCGGCATAGAAGCAGGTTTCCTCAAGAATCAGGCAGACCTCTGCGCCGGCTTCGATGCTGCCCTGGTCCATGAAGCCGCCGTCGTCAAGCCAGCCGATTACTTTGCTCTGGCAGCTATTGCTATGATATTTGTGGACATCTTCGGTCCTCGGCAATTCGGTATCTGTCAGTGTCGCCGCGAGTGAGTCATTTTTCTGCGCCGCCCTTGCCCGCTGCCGCTGGGCTTCCATTAGTTCGTCAAACCTGGCTTTATCGACCTTCAGGTTGCGCTCCTTGGCCATAAGCTCGGTCAAATCAAGCGGGAAGCCGAATGTGTCATAGAGCTGGAATGCGTCTTCGCCGTTGATAATTTTCTTTATTGATTCTTGTGCGCGTTTAGCGGCGCTGTTGAAAATTTCGATGCCCCTGTCAAGTGTTCTGCCGAAGCTCACTTCCTCGGATTCGATTACCGTTGAGACGTAGTCGGCCCTTTCTTTTATCTCGCCGAACGTATCGCCCAGACAATCGACGACTACCGGAACGAGCTTGGACAGAAACGGCTCGTGCATTCCTAATTCTCTGCCGAACCTCGAAGCCCGGCGGAGTATTCGGCGAATCACGTATCCCCGTCCTTCGTTGGAGGGAATCGCTCCGTCGGTTATCGAAAAGACAAGCGAGCGAATATGGTCGGCTATTACTCTAAAGGCATTGTCTGTTTTGTTGCCGAGCTTCGATGTATATTTGTGACCGGTTATTTCGCCGGTACGACCGATTATGGGCATAAATAAATCGGTATCGTAGTTGCTCTGCTTGTTCTGAAGCACCGCCACAATTCTTTCGAGCCCCGCGCCGGTGTCAACGTATTTGCGGTTAAGAGGCACCAGCTTACCGTCAGGCAGGCGATTGAACTGTATAAAGACAAGGTTCCATAACTCGATGTATCTTGCGCAGCCGCTGTTGACCTGGCAAATATGGCCCGGGACATTTTTCATATCGCACATCTCAGGACCGAGGTCGATGTGTATTTCGCTGCACGGCCCGCAGGGACCGGACTCGCCCATCTCCCAGAAGTTGTCTTTTTTACCGCAGGCAAGGATCTTCTCGGCGGGTATCGAGGTTACTTTGGTCCATAAGTTTGCGGCCTCTTCGTCTTCAGGCAGACCTTCGGCCCGGTCGCCGGCAAAAACCGTTGCCCAAAGGCGCTCCGGCTCGATTCCCCAAACGTCGGTGAAAAGCTCCCAGGCCCATTGGATTGCCTCGGCCTTGAAATAATCATTGAACGACCAGTTGCCTAACATTTCAAAAAACGTGTGGTGGTAGGTGTCTTTACCCACTTCCTCCAAGTCGTTGTGCTTGCCGCTTACCCGCAGGCATTTTTGAGTGTTGGCCACTCTGGGATACTCCGGAGGAGTAAGTCCTAGGAAAATGTCCTTGAATTGGTTCATTCCCGCGTTGGCAAAAAGCAGGCTCTGGTCGCCGATGGGAACTATGGGTGAGCTGGGAACGAATTCATGGCCTTTGCTTTTGAAAAAGTCAATAAAGCCGCTTCTTATTTGCTTTGCACTTGACATTTGGTATTTCGTTTACTCTCTCGACAATTGTTTACTTGTTTTTATTCATCGCCTTTACGAAACAACTGCTGATTAATCATCAGTCTCAATTATTAAGCCTTTGGCGACGAGGACTTTGTGTTTTATTTCCTCGCATAAATCCTTGTTTTCGATCAGGAATTTTTTGGCGTTTTCTCTGCCCTGCCCAAGTCGTATCTCGCCATAATTCAGCCAGGCGCCGCTTTTATCTACAACATCACAGCTGGCCGCCAAATCGAGCAAGTCGCCTTCGTAGCTGATTCCGCCGTCGAACATAATATCAAACTCGGTATCGCGGAAGGGCGGGGCTATCTTGTTTTTCACCACTCTGGCCCTGACCCTCGAGCCTATAGCACCCGTGCTGTCCTTTATGGTCGTTATTCGTCTCAGATCGAGCCGCACAGAGCTGTAAAATTTCAGGGCCCTGCCGCCGGTCGTAGTCTCCGGATTGCCGAACATGACGCCGATCTTCATGCGGATTTGATTTATGAAAATAAGGGCCGTCTTACTCTTGCCGATGACGGCGGTGAGCTTGCGCATCGCCTGACTCATCAATCTGGCCTGCAGTCCCATGTGGCTGGCGCCCATCTCGCCTTCGATCTCCGCCTTCGGTGTCAGTGCAGCGACGGAGTCCACGACTATGACATCCACGGAGTTGGAGCTTACCAGCATTTCGACAATCTCGAGCGCCTGCTCGCCCGTGTCGGGCTGGCTGACGAGCATGCTGCTGACGTCGACGCCCAACCTCTTGGCCCAGGTAGTGTCCAAGGCGTGCTCGGCGTCGATAAACGCAGCCACGCCGCCGGCGCGTTGGGCGTTGGCGATTATGTGAAGCGCGAGAGTCGTCTTGCCCGACGATTCCGGCCCGTAAAGTTCGGTGATTCTGCCACGTGGGATACCCCTGCCACCGAGCGCTATGTCCAGAGATATCGCGCCGGTCTCGATGCCTTCGACC
>JABMRO010000350.1 GCA_013202635.1 Planctomycetota bacterium | reverse complement strand
TGCGTTGCAAAACTGTGACGCAAGGTATGTGGACTGATGGCCGGGTCCAGTCCTGCCATCTTAAGATATTTGTCCATCTTACGACGGACGCTGCGGGTGCTGAGCCGTTTGCCGTGTTTGTTGACGAATAAAACTTTGGAATCAAAATTATCGTTATTTTGTGCCCGTTTATTCCTAAACTCCATATAATGCTGAATGACCTGCAAGGCGGATGAGCCGATAGGTGCGATTCTTTCCTTTTTGCCTTTGCCTCTGACATGCACGACCTCGCCCATGAAGTCTATATCATCCATATTTAGCGCCACAAGCTCGCTGACTCTTATGCCGGTACTGTAAAGCGTCTCCATGATTGCCCTGTCTCTGGCACCGAGCCAATTGTCGAGTGATGGAGTATTAAGTAATTTCTTTACTTCTTCATAATCAAGAAAACGCGGCAGCTTTTTGTCCTGTTTTGGAGTTCTGACAGGTATAACCGGATTGGAGGTGAGCTGGTTTCTTTTAACAAGAAACTTATAAAAGCTTCGCAAGGTGGCCAGCTTTCGGGCTATGGTTGCCTTGGAATACTGTTTCTCATTTAGAAAAGCAAGATAAGCTCTTACAGCATCTGTTCCTGCTGAAAGAAGTAACTCATCAACATTTTGCTTAACCGGCGCTGCCACGGCTGTCGCCGTACCTCCTTGATGTCCGGCCGGTGAAATCGGCTCGGTATCCAGATGGCTGCTCTCGGAAGCGTTCAACAGAAACTCACTGAATTGTGCCAGGTCGGCGCCATAACACTTGGCTGTGTGTTCTGAGAAACGCCTTTCATACGTCAAGTAATCTAAGAAATGTTGGATGGTTGTGCGGTCTTCCATAATCTACCTACCTGTTTAATTTATCGAGGGTTTTCTTAACTTTCTAAAATCACACAATTGTATTGATTCGTATCATGACAGATGTCACCAGGATTAGTTCGCATGAATCTGGGCATCTTTATTTTCGTCTAATAGTTCATCCGCCTGGCCAATAAGCGACTGTGTCAGTTTGAAGCTCAGCACGGCTGCATCAAACCAATCGAAGTCTGTCCGCTTATCCTTTGCCTGTACAATCAAAGCATCCAGAAGTTCATCTTCGTGGCCGTTATCGTAACGAAATATAAACTTCTCTCCTCCCTTGTTCAAAACGAGTTGTCGCTTCATTTTTTTCATTACAACAGACAGCTTTAAGTTCAGATAAAATCGGCTGACAAATATAGTCCGTTAATTATTCGCATAACCACCTATGTTGTTTGTTATCGGCCTAAAACACACTTACTAAAGCACAAAATTCAATTTTCTTCAGTAAATGCGATAAAATCGATATTCTGAGAAACACTACAACGCTTTTATCGGCCAATAAGAGCACCGGCTTTACAAAATGAGCGGGAATGTTGGTAGATTGAGTATAAATTTGGATAAATTTATTTTATTAGACTAACGTGGTGAGGAAAGATGCACTACTAATTGGCCTTGAAGAAGATTATTCCGTCTTTGTGCTCGGCGTGAATAAGCCCCTGATTTTGAAGATTTCGGATGTATTTAATTGCTTCGTTGCGGCCGATACCCAGGCCCGATGATATGTCATCAAGTGAGCAAGGCCTGCGTTTCAGCATTGATAATACGTCATTAGCTTTATTTTCAGGGAACTTGCCATAGTGGGTTACGGAAAAATCGGCTACAACCTCACATTTTGGGCCTAATTGAACGGCTATAGCCTGAAGCATTTCGTTATCCAGTCTCATGATGTTTGGTTCAACTGTGGGACGCACGGCTGTATTAAGCTGGATTTTGTCAGGACGGATGCGTTCTATGGCATTTCTGATTTTGGCAATTTGCACAGAATCGGTATTGAGACCTTCGATAAAAAACACTTCGAGCCATATCTGGCCGACAAATTCATCTCTGAATGTGGATAACCCGGAAATCAGGTTTTCAATGTTAATATCTCGGTGTGGGCGATTTACTTTCCTGAAAGTTTCTGCATCACCGGCATCCAGTGAAGGCATCACTACATCAGCCTTTGCGCAATCAGCACGGACGTCCTCTTTATAAAAAAGTGTGCCGTTGGTTAATATAGCTACGGGAATGTCGGTAATTTTCTTTATGCCGTCTATAAGTTCGCCGAGCTGTGAATTCAATGTCGGCTCACCGGAACCTGCAATAGTAATAAAATCAGTTTTTAAGCCTTTGGCTAATATCTCTTTTAGCTCGGACAAGATAGGACCGATGGGGCCATATTCCCTTCGTTCAACGGTCAAATCGGTGGCTTTGCCGAGCTGGCAGTATATGCAATCGAGCGTACAGACCTTGAACGGTACGATATCTACGCCGTAACTTAATCCTAATCTTCTTGAAGGGACAGGCCCGTAAAAATATTTTTTCTCCTCAGTCACTATTTTGCCCGTCTATGACCTTAAATATTTTTTTACATGCTTTCAATAAATCTTCGAGCCAGTCTATCGGCATGATACAGGCGGCATCTGATTTTGACTTTTCCGGTTCCGTATGTACTTCGATAAAAAGGCCGTTCGCACCCGCTGCGATTGCCGCTTTGGCAAGTATTGGCGCCATTTCCCGTCGGCCCGCACTGGCATTGCCGAGTCCGCCCGGCTGCTGAGTGCTGTGGGTGGCATCAAAAATAACCGGATAACCAAACCTTTTCATTTGTTCGATAGCTGTCATATCGTTGACCAGACGATTATAACCGAAGAACGTGCCTCTCTCTGTAAGTGTTATTTTTTCGTTGCCGCAGGCACAAACTTTTTCAACTACGTTTTTCATCTCTTCGGGAGAGAGGAATTGGCCTTTTTTGATGTTTACAGGTTTACCTGTTCGCGCACAGGCGCAAAGCAAATCGGTTTGCCTGCACAGAAAAGCTGGAATCTGAAGACAATCCACAACCTTACCTGCCGCAGCGGCCTGAGAAGGTTCGTGAACATCGGTCATAATCGGCAGGTTGGTCTTCTGACGTACGGCGGCAAGAACATCCAGCCCCTTCTCCATACCGGGACCGCGAAAGCTGTTCAGGCTGGAGCGATTGGCCTTGTCAAAGCTTGCCTTGAAAATTATTCCAACATCGGCCTTTGCACTAATCTCGACAAGTCTGTTCGCAATATCTAAACAACAGGCTTCGCTTTCAATAACACAAGGTCCTGCCATTACGAATAAAGGAGCATCCAAACCAATTTCGACCTTGCCGATTTTGAAGTTCATTTTATTCTTTCCTTTAACCAACAACTAAATTGTGCATCTTTTGTTTTTCAATTGGCAGCCGTCAATTGAAAATTGTATTTTATCCTATTGCTCTAATGATTCTTGTTCTTATTCCTGCGGGCTTTGCATCTTCGGGCACAATACAATTGACCGCCTGGGATATTACCTCAATATGTACCGGCAGAGCCGGCCCGGGATCGCCGTCAATTTCAGTCATTACCGCATCGGTTATGGAACTTACAATGATGTTCTTTCCCTGCCGATAAATAACGTCAGCGGAATTGGCATGTTGTTTCAAAACAGTCATCACTGCATGTTTGGCCAGACGAACCTTTGATGCGCATTTATAAATGCACACATCCAGCAAACCATCGCCGAAATCGGCATAGCGCAATATCTGAATACCTACGGCATATCTCGAAATGTTTCCGACAAAAACCAGGCTGGGACCGTTGAAAATCTCTTCTCCGTCAATCTCTATCTTCATAGGATTGAATTTATAGTTCCAGAATGTTCGCCATATCGGCCAAAAATAATCGAAGTGGTCTATATGTCCCTTTCGCTGCTTGCTGACTCGATTGACGACCTGGCCGTCAAACCCAAAGCCGGCTATGGTGGTAAAACATTTGCCGTTTGCACTTCCAAGGTCAAGAGGTCGAATATATTCTGCTTCAAATGCTTTTATTATTGTTTTTAGTCTTTCATCAAAACCTAATTCATTTGCCAGTAGATTTTCCGTTCCATGTGGGACTATCAGCAACGGCTTGTCACTGCCTTCCAGACCGTGCGCAATCTCTCTGACGGTACCGTCACCACCGACAGCAACAATCATCGCGCAGTCGTAATCTATTGCCACATTAGTAGCTAATTCACGGGCATTTTTCAAAGAAGTAGTCAGGCTAACTCTGACGTCAAAACCTTTTTTGAGAAGGTATTGTTCAAATCGGCGCCCGATTAATTTACTGCTGGTGGCGCCGGATTTGGGATTTACAATATAAGCAATGTAACCATCTTCCGGTTTCATGATTATGGCTCTGAGCTTTTATAAAAAACGGCCTTGCTTTTTTATCAAGCTGTTGGAGTTGTTTCCTTCAACAAGGACGCGTAACTTTTTAAGATATGCGGCAAACCAGTCAGTCCTAAAGTATTTTGCACAGCGACTATTTTTTCTTCGTTGGGCCCTTCTATTTCAACAAATTCACCTAAAAGCGGCAATTGGTCCAGAGCAACTTCGCAGTTATCAAACTGCCAAAGACGACGTTTTTTTTCAACAATCAAAACCTGTTCGTACCCTAATGCCGAGATCAGTTTGTGGACTGAATTGGCATCGGTGATTTCGGACTCAATCTCCTGTCTCTTTTTGAGGTTGCTTTTTTCTTTGGTGCCTTTATAAGTTAAGAAAAAGCTTTCACTCTTTCCAACCTTTTGCCTCCTCAACCGAAGACATCTGTCGGTTTTAGTCAGTGTTGCATTTACGTCATCAAAAAAGTAATCTGTCTGTAACTGCTCTGCCAGAAACTCGGCACCAAGCTCATCAAGCTTATGTTCTATTTCCGGCAGCGAATCTACTTTTAGTTTTGCTTCGATTTCGGTACACATCTAAATAACTATATTTACCAGTCGCGATTTAATAACGATGATTTTCTTAGGGCTTTTGCCGGCCAAAGCAGCGACCACTTTTTCGCTGGCCAGTGCCTTTTGTTTTATTTGTTCTTCGTCCGTTTCGGCGGGGACAACGATTCTGTCCTTTATTTTGCCGTTGACTTGTACCGCCAGTTCAATTTCCTTTTCTTTGATAAGGTTCTTGTCGTATTCGGGCCATTGCTCATAAGCCAGACTGTCCGAATGGCCCAATATTTCCCAGAGTTCTTCGGCAATGTGAGGTGCAAATGGAGCGAGAATCATTACGAACTTCTCAACAACTGTCTTTGGTCTGACGTTTTGTTTGCTGAGGTGATTGATAAAAATCATCATTGCGCTTATTGCGGTATTAAAACCAAAAGTATCGATGTCATAGCCGACTTTTTTAATTGTTTGATTCAACAGTCTAAGTGTTGCCTCATCGGCCTGAATTCCTTGTATCTGCCTGGAAAGCTCCCCTGTCTCTTCATCAACAATTGTTCGCCATGTTTTCTGTAAAAACCTATACACGCCTTCGACTCCATGCATACTCCAGGGCTTCATTGCTTCCAAAGGCCCCATGAACATTTCGTACAGCCGCATCGAATCGGCACCATAGCCGGTAATAACCTTATCCGGATTGACGACATTGCCGCGGGACTTGCTCATTTTCTGGCCGTCTTCACCTAAAATCATTCCCTGATTGATTAGTTTCTTGAACGGCTCTTTCGTACTGACATAACCCAGGTCGTAAAGAAGTTTGTGCCAGAATCGTGAATACAAAAGGTGCAGGACTGCATGTTCGGCCCCTCCGATATACAAATCTACTCCTACATCGCCCATCCAGTATTTTTCCTTTTCCGGGTCCCAGCCCTGCTGATTATTATCCGGGTCAAGATACCTGAGATAATACCAGCAACTGCCGGCCCATTGTGGCATTGTGTTTGTTTCGCGTTTGGCTTTTGTACCGTCGGGTAGTGTTATATTCACCCAGTCTTCAACATTTGCCAACGGTGGTTCACCTGTGCCAGCGGGTTTATAATCCTTGACCGCAGGCAGCTCCAGAGGAAGTTCTTCTTCCGACAGTCCGATGACTCGTCCGTCTTCAGTATGTAATATCGGAAACGGCTCACCCCAGTAACGCTGCCTGCTGAAAAGCCAGTCACGCAGCTTATAGTTTACAGCTTTTCTCCCCCTACTTTTCTGTGCGAGCCAGTCTGTAATTTGCTCCTTGAATTCCGGCGTACTCAGGCCATCGAACTGGCCACTGTTAATCGCCCTGCCGTCGCCGATAAAGCACATTTTCCCCTGCTTGACTAATTCAGCTTGTTCACTGTCCTGCGGCTCTACAACCGGTATAATCGGTAGCTCGAATTTTGTAGCGAATTCAAAATCCCTTTCATCGTGGCCCGGTACGGCCATAATTGCGCCAGTCCCGTAGCTAATCAAAACATAATCGCTTATCCAGATGGGAATCTTTTCGTTGTTGACCGGATTTATCGCATAAGCACCTATAGGTTCACCGGTCTTTTCTTTTGCCAAATCAGTCCTGTCCAAATCGCTTTTGCGTGCTGCTTCTTCACGATATTTTTGAACAGCTTCTTTTCTGTCTTCACTTGTTATCTTATCTACAAGCGGATGCTCAGGGGCCATTACCATATAG
>JABMRO010000349.1 GCA_013202635.1 Planctomycetota bacterium | reverse complement strand
GAAAATTTGCAACGTCCGAAAAAAACCACCTTCAAAGAATAAAAAGATTTAGGAAATGTTAATTTAGGACATGCCATCCTCCTCAGGATAGTTCTTTATCCAAATATCGCAAAAAACACGGGGTATACGTTTATTTTTGCCGAAACGGCCTCGGGAACCGAAGGATACGGTGGCTGAATGTAACTGCGTAACCAAGAATTGATCTTTTCTCGGCACAGCGTTGTCTAAGCATCCTTTGGTATCATATGTACATCTCGCTGAGGGTAAGGTATTGAAATTCCGTTTTTGTCGAGAGCCAGTTTTACTTTTTCAGTTATATCGAAATACGTATCCCAGTAATTCTCAGACTTTACCCATGGTCTAACAACGAAATTTACGCTACTGTCTCCAAGTTCTGAAACAGCTACTGTCGAAGCAGGGTCTTTTAGAACCTTTTCGTCGCTGGCCAGAACCTGTTCGATCACCTGTTGAGCCTTCTTTAGATCGTCTTCATATGAGACTCCAATAACCAGGTCGACACGTCTTGTCCCGTTTACGGAGAAGTTTAGAATATTGCCTCCTGTGACCTGAGCGTTTGGAATGATGACTCTTACGTTGTCCGGAGCGGCAAGTACGGTGTTGAAAATCTGAATTTCTTTTACTGTCCCTTTAGCACCGGCTATTTCGACAAAATCACCTATTTTGAATGGTTTGAATATCAGCATCAATACACCCGAAGCGAAATTTGCCAGTGAACCCTGCAATGCCAAACCAACAGCCAACCCCGCGGCACCAACAACGGCGATGAAGGAAGTTGTCTGCATGCCGAGTTTTTCCAATACAGCGACAACAATGAAGATGAGTAACGCGAAATAACATAAATTTTTTACGAACTTTGCCAGCGCTGCATCTAATTTTGCTTTTAGCATTCCCTTTTCAATGAGTTCCGAGATTAGTTTCGCAAGCCACTTTCCTATGAAGAAAATAATAGCAGCTGCCAAAACACTCATGCCATAGGTTGCTATGTACTCGTAGATTTTGCTTAGAACGTCTTCCATTTTTCTACCCTTTAAAAAAGTGATCTATTTCTTAGGATTATATGAGTATTAGATTGGATATCAAGGGAAAAAACGACCGTCAAAGACGGGGTTTACGCTTTGCGGCTTGTTTGTATCGGTATAAAGATTTCATTTTTTTGTTTTTGGCAACTCGTACAACCCGTGGCTACTACTGCGAAGTTTGCCCTGTCGTCGCAATTGCTCCCAGACTTCACGGGGAAACTGATTTGGCGGTTGAATTGCACAAACCCCTTTAGCGCCGCCTGAAAGCGCCCCGCGGCCAAGTCTCGAGTCTTCATCCAGCGAAGTAAGCTTTAGCCTTTTCTTGAATGCCTTCAGCGCTCGTCTGAGTATCTCCGGCGAGATGTCCTCGCCCGGTTCTTGGTTATCTTTTTCTTCCATTTTATCCGTCTCCAGTTTTTAGCTTCGGGGCTTAATGTCGTTTTCAATTTCTTCAGATCATTTTTTTATGGCGGGCCGTTACCTCTATTGCATAATATTTGCCATAGCGATATTTTAGTGAAAAAAAGGCAGAAGGTAAAGTGGTTAGTGATCAGGAAATAGAATAAATCACTATGGCTCTAAAAACCTGCAATTTACGTATTATCAGGCGGTCAAGCCATGTTGAAAAGTCTATTATTCGTTATTTTTCAGGTGTGCGCGGCCAAAAAGGCTCGTAAGTGTTTTTATTATATTTTCGTAAAAGCCATATATTTGTTGTGTTATGGCAGTAGTAACAGTATAATTCAGCGATTAAATTGAGATGATCGTTTGATAGAGCGTTGATACAGCAGAGCCAACGCTGCGAGGTGGCATTATTGATGTCTGCCATTATCGTCGTTTCCCTTATTCTGCTAGTTTTTCTAGGCAAGGAATTTTATGCACATGGATCGCATGCCAGCTCTGAAAATAGGGAATTTGGAAATAAGTCCGCCTATCATACAAGGTGGAATGGGTGTAAGAGTATCGAGAGCCAATCTGGCATCTGCGGTAGCGAACACGGGCTGTGCAGGAATCATCGCCAGTGTCGGCTTAGGACTATATGAAGATGTGCCAGGCTCTGAATTTGTGAAAATCAATGGAGAGGCCTTAAGATACGAAATTAGAAAAGCAAAAAGCCAGAGCAGCGGCATAATTGGAGTGAACATATTGGTAGCTCTTTCCGATTATGACAACCTCGTGAAAGTCTCAGTCGAGGAGGATGTTGATTTAATAATTTCAGGCGCCGGCTTACCCTTGAACTTGCCTGGATATCTTAATGGCAAGGATATCAAATTAATACCCGTAGTTTCGTCAGCGAGAACTTTTAATATCATCTGTAAGCGCTGGAAAAACCATTTTAATAAAGTACCAGATGCGGTAATTGTTGAAGGCGTTAGAGCTGGTGGTCATTTGGGCTATTCATATGAGAGCATAGTAGATGATACGGCCCCGACCCTTGAACAAACAGTTAAAGAAATAGTTGAGATCGGGAATTCTTTTGAGCCTAGTATCCCTGTTATTGCGGCAGGGGGAATTTTTGATGGCGAGGACATTGCTCATTTTCTCAAATTGGGCGCATCGGGCGTTCAAATGGCAACTCGTTTTGTCTGTACAGATGAATGTGATGCCCACAATAATTTTAAGCAGGCTTATTTAGATGCCAAGGCAGAGGATTTAACTATCATAAAGAGTCCTGTTGGTTTGCCTGGTCGAGTTATCAATAACAGTTTTGTAGAAAAAATCAAACAGGGCGAGACGATGCCTTTTACGTGTAATTATAGATGTCTCAAGACCTGTGAGCCTAAGAAGGCACCCTACTGCATAGCGAAGGTGCTTGCCAATGCTGCACATGGAGAACTTGATGAGTCTTTTGCATTTGCGGGCTCAAACGCTTATAAGT
>JABMRO010000348.1 GCA_013202635.1 Planctomycetota bacterium | reverse complement strand
TTCACGTTTTTTGCGGCCATTTAAAATATCTTTTCCTTCAAATTGACACACACATCTCGTCTTGTCTTTCCTGTTAAGTTAACCAAAACAAGTAGGAATGGTGGAAATGGTAGGTAAAACACGAGGAAGTGTCAATATCTTTCTCTAAATATTTGTGAGATAATAAAATGTTTCCAACGATTTGTAAGTGTAGTTATATACAGGCCTAAGACTCCAACCGGGTCTTTTTCGATCCCTCTCTTTCTTTGAGTTAAACGTTTTTTTTGTCGAAATTTATAAAAAAATGTTTGACACGTTTTGTTGGTGTACCTAAAGTGTGCAAAATGTAGATTACGACAGATTGGTAAGGTTGCAACAACAAATACCACGTAATATGTGCTTTAAGGCCTTGCGATGAGTAAATAGGGTTCAGAGAACAAAGTTGTAACCTAAATAAATCGTATTTCTGCAGCCTGCCTTGTGGCGTGAATGAATTTGGGTGAAAGCCCGTGCGAAAAACGGTATGGATTTTTACTGCAACCGACGGGGACGGAGTTTAGAGTAATGTTGGTATCAAAGCTTTCTCATGTTTATAAAAATACTTTCATACCGGTTGAAGACGCAACTGCAGCAGGCCATAGAGGAAAGCGCAGGGTAAATAATCTCGCAAAAGTCGAGTGAGTCAAAAGACAAAAATCAGGACAATGAAATGAGACAGGAGGTTTTTAGCGTGATCGAAAGAGCAGCAATGTTCGCTCTTGAAGGCACGAGCTAAAGGAATAGAAAGCTTTTGAAAAAGTTGTGGCTCAGTGATTATCGCTGCGCTGTCCATTGATATATGATAATGATCCAATTCTGCATCTTATAGAACAATTGGGATTAGCCTTATATATCGAGTGTGGATAGGATACCAGCAAGGACTGCTGGAGTTTTTAGGACTCCTCGGGGGAGAACAAAAGCGGTTACAAAGAATTTAACCCAGCTGGTTATCCA
Source organism: Planctomycetota bacterium (assembly GCA_013202635.1). Classification (GTDB taxonomy): domain Bacteria; phylum Planctomycetota; class Phycisphaerae; order Sedimentisphaerales; family Anaerobacaceae; genus NIOZ-UU13. The sequence goes on along the minus strand of JABMRO010000348.1, from coordinate 12,018 downwards.
AATGGATAGCTGGCTGGGTTTTTTTAATAATAACAATCAGTAGAGAAAGGGGCTTAAAATGACAGTAGTTGGATTGGCAGTTTTAGGCATAATTCTGGGTGCGGCTGGTATGCAGTTTCTTCGTTCAAGTAAGCCGGAAATGGTTGAAAAGGTTGAAGATGGCCTAAAGCGTTTTGTAAATTCTATACGCTTGTCTAAATCGGATGATAAGAAGGCAAAAGAGAAATAAAGCGAAACAATTGCGTGTTGAAAAAGAAAGGAAATATCATGCTTAAGACTTTAGGAATTCTGATAGGTGGTGTATTCGTCGGCGCTGTAGGCGCAGAAGTTGTTCGCAAGAAGTGTCCAGACGCCTTAGATAAGTTGTGTGCGAGGACCCGTGAAATAGGCTCTGAGGTGAAAGAGGCTTTTAAAAACGGTTACAAAAAGGCCAATCAACCAAGGCCTGCTACTATTTAGAGGGCGCGGAGCGGGCAAGGTGTGAAAAGTTCGCTCTACAGTTTATTGATTGCTTTATTATCGCGGGGATTGCGCAGTAAGCGTTCCCAGGCCCAAGAAGAAAGGCAGGATGATGGATAACCATAAGTCAAAACTTTTGGAAACCGTGGAGGCTGTGTCTAAATTTGCGGGTACCTTTGCTGGAAGGGTAGTAGTTCGCAGCAAAGAAATTGCCGATTGTGTCAAAAACCTGGCCACAGCAAAGCTGGAACCAAAGCCAGAACCATCCACGAAGGTAACCGAATCCACAAAGAGTCAGGCAAAAAAGAAAATCGCTGAGATGGAAAAGAAAAAGGCAACGAGTAAGCAAGCCAAATTGAAAGAGAAGACCGAAAAATCGAAGCCTCCGAGTGGTTCGCAAAGCTGCACGAAAACCAAAGCTGGTGAAAAAACAAACATTATAGCTATATCACAGAAACATCAGCCTCCGGTTACCAAGAAAAAGAAGTCAAATGTTAAGCTCACTGGGCCGACTGCCAAAAACTGATTAATAAAGGTGGCAAGGCAATGGAGAACGAAGAAAAATTTGTAGAGTTTGTTGGGACTGCATCCGAACGTGCAGGTGCCTTTGCAAGCAAGGTGGTGGCTATTGGCAGCAAAATCGCCGGCTTTGCAAGTGACGGTGTATCAGCGGGAAAAGAGATGCTTGGCTTAGCCAACGAAAAGACCGAAGGCACATCTGAAAAGAAGTCAGATGCCACCAAAACAGCTAAACTGAAACCCGATATTGCCGCAGTCCGACGAAAGCGGACTAAAGCGGAAAAAACACAATCCAGGCTTGAATCACAATTCAAGGAGCTGAAAGCAGAGAATCGATCGTTAATGTCTGAACTGGATCAAATGCGGAGCGAGCTGAGTAAGACGAGATCTCGTGAAGGTACGGTGAGGGCACGAGCGGCTGCACTGGAGTCCGAGCTTGATGCTGCTCAGCAGCAGTTGGAGCGGATGCAAAATGAAGATGGCAATACAAAGGTGGGAAAGCGAACGCCGGCCGGCTCTAAAGCTAAGCTGGAATCTGATCTTGCAGCAACTCAACGTGAATTGGAGGAAATGCGAGACGAGGCGAAGAAAACTCAATCTCAGCTTAAATCGAAACTCAAAGATATGCAGGCAGAAAAAGAATCGTTGCTCTCTGAGCTGGCGACAGTGCGAAAAGATAGCGGGGAGATAGCAACTCGAGAAAATACCCTGACCGAGCAGGTAGCTGCACTTGAATCCGAACTTGCTGCAACTCAGCGAGAACTGGCCGAAACGCGAAGCCAGGCTGAAAAAACTCATTCTGAGCTTGCATCACAAGTCAAAGATTTGCAGGCGGAAAGAGAATCCTTGATTTCGGATTTGGAAAAAGCACGGAACCAGGCTGTCGACGAAAGATTGCGAGCCGATTCGATGGAGGCACAGATAGCCTCATTGAAATCTGATATCGCCGCCTTTGACCTTGAGTCAGGGAAAACTCGCGAAAAAGAATCAGACATTGATGTTGCCCCAGACCAGACAGAGTCAGAATCGTCTAATGAAGAGCAGCCTTCAACGCCGTTAGTTGCTGAGGATCAGATTTCTACGCCGGCGGATTCTGGTTCGCCACAAACAGACTACCAGGAGAAACTTGCTATTGTACCGACTGTGGAAGAAATCAAACCTTCAATCGAAGCCGCTGCTGCTTATGAAGAGTCTATGATTGAAAACGTTGAAAATGTTGAAGAGCCGAAGCCGGAACCGATCCTTGAGGCTGATATAGAAGCTGAAGAAATAGGGCCTGAGCCGATGCATGAGGTTGAAGTAGCAGAACTGTTAGAGGTGACGGCCGAAGATGTGCAGGCGGCTGATTTCAAAAACGAGGACGATAAGATACTCTTTACAAAAGCCTTTTCTGACTTTGCCAGTCCGGAGGCTGCATCGCGTGCAAATGCAGCGGGAATAATAGCCAGTATTCGTCATGAGCTGTCGCTCAGGCTTCTTGTTACCCATATGCCCGACGAACCGTCAGCAATGGTTCGTCAGAAATGCATTCAAGCTCTGTCGGCACTTGAAATGAAGGAAGGAATCGGTGCGGTCGAATGTGCTTTGGCTGATGAGGCAGCTTCTGTCCGGCTGGCTGCCGTGTGGGGGCTATATCGTTTAGCTGGTACTGAGAGTATTCCGGCACTTGTACCTATGCTTTCCGACGGAGACGTAAGCGTTCGCCGAAGAGCCATCACTTGCATCGGATGGTTAGGTGAGCAAATCGCCAAGGCTGGTAATCATCACCGGCAACAAGCGATTTCCGCTCTTATTAAATGTCTGAACGACCCTGCCGAATCAATTGGAAATGCTGCTCTTGATACCTTACAAACTATCACTGGCAAGAAGATGCCAGCGAGTCGGACTTCGCCTGAGCGTTTAATTGAGCAATGGCAAAAATGGTGGCAGGCTGAGCTGTCAGGATAAAAATGAATATAATAGTCTGTGTCAAACAGGTTCCCGATACCCTTAGGGTGAATATTAACAAGGAAACCAATACACTTATTCGCGAAGGTGTGGATAGTGTTATCAATCCTTTTGATTTACATGCCGTCGAAGAGGGCCTGCGTCTGAAGGGACAATATGGTGGTATGGTGACAGTTCTGTCTATGGGACCGGTTCAGGTGGTCGATACTTTACGGCGGGCTTTGAGCTTAGGGGCGGATGATGCTGTTTTGCTTAGCGACATCGGTTTTGCGGGAGCCGACACACTTGCTACTTCTTATGCTTTGGCCAGAGGAGTAAAGAAAATAGGACGGTTTGATTTGATTATTTGTGGCAGACAAGCCGTCGATGGCGATACGGCACATGTCGGACCATCACTGGCAGAAAGGCTGGGTATTCCACACATTAGCTGTGTAATAAAGATACGTAAGGTAACCGATGAATATATGGTTGCAGAACGAATGACGGAGGAAGGGACCGAACAAATAAAGCTTTCGCTTCCGGGACTGATTACAGTTTCCAAGGGGATTAATGAGCCGCGTTTTCCCTCATTGAAAGGGAAAATAAAAGCTGCAAGGGCGGAGGTCGAACTCTGGTCTGCTCAGGATATCAGTGCGGATGAAAACAAAATCGGGTTGAAAGGCTCTCCCACAAGAGTTGTCAAAATAACCACTCCCCACCACGAGCGGCAAGGCCGGTTTCTGGAAGGTTCGACTCAGCAACAGGTAACGGATTTGGTGTCTAAACTCCGTCAGGCAGAAATATTGTAAAGGAGTACAAGATGGGTATACGCGTGATTGAGGAAAAATGTAAGGGCTGCAAACTTTGCGTTGCTCTGTGTCCTTTCGGAGCCATTACGGTTACGAAAAAGTTGGCACGGATTGACATAGGTAAATGTAACCTTTGCGGAGCCTGTGTCGAAGCCTGCGAAAAATTTACTGCTATCGAGCTAATACGCGAAAATGTGCAAACTGTTGACAAAAGCAAATATCGAGGAGTTTGGGTATTTGCTGAGCAGAAAGAGAAAAGAATAGCCGATGTTACCCTTGAGCTTCTTGGAAAGGGCAGGAAATTAGCGGATAAACTTGGCGAACCTCTTTGTGCAATGTTGTTAGGGGACCAGTTAGGTAAACTCGCCCGACAGTTAATCCGCTTTGGGGCCGACAAGGTCTATCTGGCCCAGTCTCCTCAATTAGCAATGTTTATCGAGGACAGTTTCGCAGAAGTAATAACAGGACTAATTAAAGAACATAAACCGAATATTGTTTTACTCGGCGCAACAACTCTTGGTCGTTCATTGGCTCCCAGGGTAGCCAGTCGGCTGGAAACCGGATTAACCGCGGATTGTACCGGCCTTGAGATAGATACAGAAAGTAAAGATTTATTGCAGACCAGGCCGGCCTTTGGCGGCAACCTGATGGCCACGATCATCTGCCCAAACCACCGCCCTCAAATGGCAAGTGTTCGTCCGAAAGTTTTCAAGATGGCACAACGTGATGAATTACGTATGGGAAGAATCATCAAATATGACTATAAACAGCACACTTTAACACAGAGAGCCCAACTGCTTGCAGTGGTTAAAGAGGGTGCAGAAGCAACTAATATAACTGAAGCTGATATTATAGTTGCCGGTGGCCGAGGTCTGGGAAGTGTCGAAAACTTTAAAATTATTGAAGATCTGGCTCAGGCACTTGGAGGTGCGGTGGGAGCCTCACGTGGGGCCGTAGATGCAGGATGGACCTCTTACGCTCACCAGGTAGGGCAAACGGGCAAGACCGTGCGCCCAAAACTGTATATTGCCTGCGGTATCAGCGGTGCTATTCAGCACCTTGTCGGGATGCAGTCTTCAGAGATCATTGTAGCTATCAACAAAGACCCAAAGGCGCCTATTTTCAATGTAGCTGATTACAGCATTGTGGGTGATGTACTTGAAGTAGTTCCGGCCTTAACCGAAGAAATAAAAAAGGTACGAACCGAAGATAAAGAGTTGATCATATCAGATAGCGAGCAGGAAAGCGAGCTTGTTTTGAGCAGCTAAGTAACCAGCAGGGTAGCACTTTTTATAGTGAGAGGATTATTTCTGCCATGTTAAAAGAAACCATAACTAAAAATAAGGTCATTTTACGGAAAGATTGTCTGACGACGACCGAACTTGCAAAACTTTGCGGTGTTTCACGTTTCACTATCATCAATTGGGTTAACCGAGGCAAAATCAGAACAATGAAAACTGTGGGAGGCCATTGCAGGATTCCGGTATCCGAAGCAATATCTTTTTATGAGACTTTCCACAAAGGAAAGAGCGGCGTCACATCTGAATCATTGTGCCACTGCTGGGAATATCCGCAAAAGGCCAATTGTGACAAGGAGTGTAAGAACTGCTTGCTATATGGAAGCCGGATCAATTATTGCTTCGTTGTCGCGCGGGAATTTGGTAAAGAACTAATCCGCTGTAAGGGGGATTGTTCAAACTGTGATTATTTCGAAGAATTTTTCAGCTCTTACAGCAAAAATGCGCAGCTCAACGAGACGCATGAGGCCAAAGGCGTAAAGGTAGCTAAAGACAAAAAAAACTTTCTGTACAATGTCGTATACGGTGTTGGGCGTGGCATCCAGGAAGTAAAAGGAAGAGTCACAGATATAAAAGAGGTTTTTGGAGTCGGAGGCTCTCGGACCAAGCAGATGGAAGATAGCAATGCATAAATGTGAAGTGGTTATTGTAGGGGCAGGGCCGGCGGGAATTGCCTGTGGGTACGTTCTTGCCAATGCCGGTGTGGATGTTGTCATTCTCGAAAGAGGACAATATCCCGGGGCCAAAAATATGTTCGGCGGGATATTTTTCGCCGACCGGATGAACAAACTGATTCCGCAATTTTACACCGAAGCACCAATCGAAAGATTTGTAGCCAAAAAACACTATGCATTGCTGATAAACAACTCAGAGGTCTCTTTGAATATCGACTCAGAAGAACATAAAAAACCGCCTTATAATCATTCATATATCGTCAGGCGTTCTGTATTTGATAAATGGTTTGCCGAAAAAGCGAGAGAGCAAGGTGCTACGATTATCTGCGGTACAACGGTGACCGATTTTGTAGGAGACGGCAAAAGAATTGTCGGTGTAACTGCGAGTACCACCGATGACCAGGACAACGTCTTATTGGCCGATGTGGTTGTCTGTGCCGAGGGTGCCAATTCCATGCTCTCGGAAAAGGCGGGACTTCGTAACAGGTTGTCGATGCGCGCTCGAAGTATTTCTGTTAAGGAGGTGATAGAGCTTGGCAGAGACGTAATCAATGAAAGATTTGGCTTAACAGCGAGAGAAGGGGCTGCCTATGAGTATTTTGCCGACGCAACACCCGGCATGTTAGGTGATGGGTTTATCTACACCAATATAGATTCATTAAACGTAGGTGTTGGCGTTGTTATCAGTGAGATGTATGGACGGGAAAATCCTCCCACCCCAAACCAGCTGCTGGACAGGTTCAAAAACCATCCCTGCATCCAGCCTTTAATAAAAGGTGGCAGGACATTGGAATACTCGGCCCATATGATTCCAATGGATGGCTATAAGAATCTGCCAAAATTTTATACCAATGGCCTTATGTTGGTTGGAGATGCTGCAGGACTTGTCAATAACAGTATATGTCACGAAGGTGTGAATATGGCTATGGCTTCAGGGATAATGGCTGCTGAGACAATATTGGAAAACAGAGCAGAGAAGAGTTACGACTCCAAGGCACTTCGGTCATACGAACAACGTCTGAAGCATTCTTTTGTCCTTGAGAATATGAAAAGCAGCAGGGACTTCATAGATATCCTGCGCACGCACAAAGAACTGCTCAACGACTATCCACATCTTATGAAAGATGTAATAACGAAGTTTTTCGAGGTGGGTGATGTTCCCAAGAGCGCCATTAAGCGTGATATTATTCATATGATACGCAGCCGGATGAGTTTTGTTAGAGCGGCAAAAACGTTCGCAGCTATGTTGAAGGACGGAATCTGATATGGCAACAGCAGAAGAAAACAATCAGCTTAGTCTGGATGACAGGCTTTTTACTGTTCGCAGAAAGCCTCTTAAGACATCGCATATCAGCCTCGATGAACATTTGTGTAAAGAGTGTCTCAATCGAATATGCACATACATTTGCCCGGCAGAGGTTTATGTTTGGGACGGCGCTAAAAACGAAATTGAAGTAAAGTATGAAAATTGCCTCGAATGCGGTGCGTGTCGCGTAGCCTGTGAGGCGATAGAGTGGACAAATCCTCCCTGGGGAACAGGGATCGCATACAAGAACAGTTAACTCAAAAACAAAAAGAGGTTTGGTGACATGGATATACTGACAGGACTTTATGTCATATCTGGTTTTGTGATTGTACCTTTGGTTATTTACGGCTTATATGCCCGTATCAAGGTCAGACAATTATACGAAAAATATTCGAAGGAACCTGTTAAAAAAGGAATTACCGGCAGTCGCCTTGCCAGGACGATGCTCAATTCTTCCGGACTTAACGAGGTCGTTATCGAAGAGGTTGGCGGCACACTCAGGGACCATTATGACCCTCGCCAAAATGCAGTCAGGCTTTCCCGGCGTGTTGCGAGAAACTCCTCTATTGCCGCGATAGGAATCGCCGCACATGAAGCAGCACACGCGATACAGCACGGCACCAACTATCCGCCGGCAAAGTTCAGAAATAATATCGCCCCGATTGTCGAAAAGGCCGGATATTTTATATTGCCGCTTTTATTTTTCGGGATATTGATGTCCAGAGTCCAACTGGCATCATTCTTTATCAATATAGCCCTGCTTTTATTCCTTGCCATAGTCGTTTTTTACCTGGTTACGCTGCCGGTGGAGATTGAAGCTTCAGCCAGGGCGCTGCGATATATTAAGGAGAACGGCATAGCTGATAAAAAAGAACTCGAAGGAGTTAAAAAGGTGCTCAGGGCGGCAGCTATAACTTACATAATTGCAACGGCTCTTGTCATAGTGCAGTTCCTGAGTCTGTTGGGGATGAACAGAAGAAAGTAAAACGTTAAATCAAAACACAGTATGCAATCCCCCCGAATACGGGAATCTGTTCTGTCAATAAGGTTTGCGGTTCCCTGTTTTGGCAGGGATGACAATGTAAAAATGAAAGGAGTTATCGTATGACACTCGGACAATTATTACTTTTGGTGTTGTTCGTTATTACAACCATGATTTTACTGGGCCTGGTAGCTGCAGTAGTTGTGACCGTTATAAAATTTAGCAAACAAGGTAAGCGTATCAGTAAGCTGGAGGAACAAGCCAGCAAATAAAAGTAGAGAAAGCCCTGACAGGGCATAGGCGGTTCTTGAAAAATGAGCGTTTAATGTTTGGAGTATTGCTTAATTCGCTTTCGGCGAGGCCGTGAGCAGTTGACAATGAAAGGAGTTATCGTATGACACTCGGACAATTATTAGTTTTGGTATTGATCGTTGCGGTATTCTGGATTGCAAGCAAGCTGAAAAAGCAAGACCAAAGAATTGATAAACTGGAAGACAAAGACAACGAATAAGGACAAGCTTTGAGTATTGATGAAACCCAGGCTGGTAAAAGTCTGAAGCGGTACTATTGGTTGGCCTTTGTTATCGCCGGGATGGTGGTTGGCTTTGCAGGTTGCCTTGCATATTCATACATAACGGAAGGTAGCCATAGTCTTTTGGGTATTGCTGTTGCAGACAACCTAAAGACTGTTGATGAGTCGATTGTGCAGGCCGCCCTGCCAGCAGCTGAAGCTGTATCATTGTCGGTTTTTCTCGGAGTGGAAATTGTGTCAGTGGATGCTGTTATTGCCGAACAGTTTGGTCTGCCGAAGGCATGCGGTGTCCTTGTAAACAATGTCGTTGACAAGTCGCCTGCTGACAAAGCCGGTCTTCAAAGAAGTGATGTTATTCTCTCGGTGAACAACATTGCCGTAGAGGACGTGGACGGATTCAGAGAAATTATGGCCCAACTAAATCCGGGTGATAATGTGAGAATCATATATATAAGAGGTGGACAAAAGGATACAACCTATGCCACTCTCGCCAATTTGTCTGCTGCTGCGGCAATCGCTGAAGATGGAAATGATACGGATTGGGGGGTATCGCTGTCTGTTCTCAGCTCAGATTTACGTACCTCGCTGCGTATCCCTGCCAATATCGATGGGATTGTGATTCTGTCGGTCATGCCGGGCGGCCTGGCTGATGAGGCCGGCCTGCAGGAAGGAGATGTAATTACCGGGATTGACAATACACCTATAGTAAGTATGAGTGATTTCTTCGAGGCGATTACAGTGGGCGATGACAATATTGCGCTTCTGGATATTTACAGCAAGGGTCAGCTACGTTTTGTCGCACTGGATTCATCTGCTGTTGCCGCAGTGGCCCGGCAGAGGCAAACAAGCCTGCTGGACAGGATAATTTCCATATTTACCGACGATGATAATGTGATACTTACAGAACATATAAACGAAGAAGATGATTACGAGAAGCCGGTATGCAAACGGCTTGAAGAATCAGGGGAACGTTACGATCAATAAACCAACCAAAAGGTGTGCAGATGAATTTTAAAGAATGGCTTTCAGAAAATATCTTGTGGGTGCTGGTGGCACTTGTAGTGATTAATTTCCTTATAGTCTATTGGGGTACCATCAACCTGGGAATCTATGGCGGCCGGGACTCCCTCCTGGGATGGAATCTGCTTGGGCGCAAGAAATTGCTCGTCCAGGAGCAAGTTGCAGCAGCCGAAAGCACTGACTTAACAAGTCCCGGCCAGCGTTCAGGTACTGTTTCAAGTACTAATCTTTTATTAACGTGTTCTGATGATGATTTGGCCTCTGCATTTGCCTCTGTCAGGCCTGCGGTTGTCAATATTACCGCTGACAAGACAACACCAAGAAGAGGTGGACCGGCTCTGGCCAGTACAGTAGCTTTCGACGATCCATCGATACAATTTATTGAAGAGGCGTCGTTAGGATCGGGTGTTATCGTTGATCGGAGAGGTTATATCGTAACCAATGCTCACGTAGTAGCTAATGCTGTGAATATAAAGGTTGTAACATTCAGTTCTTCAAGAACAGTATATTCGGCGGTAATCATTCGCAAGGATATGGAGAATGATATTGCCATTTTGAAGATTGAACCCGAATCACCATTGCCGGCTGCTGTTCTGGGAGACTCGGATATGGTAAAGGTTGCTGAGACGGTTATTACAATTGGCTCACCTTTCGGATTGGAGCAGACCGTTACCGCAGGTATCATAAGCGATGATTCAAGAAACCTTGTTATAGACGGCCAGGCTTACGATGAAATGCTCCAGACAGATGCCGCCATTAACAGGGGCAATTCAGGGGGGGCACTGGTTAATGTAAGCGGAGAGGTTATAGGCATAAACACAGCCATCTACGCTCCCACCGGTGTATTCACCGGTGTGGGGTTTGCGATCCCGATTAACAAGGTAAAACCAATAATAAAAGAAACCATCAGGTAACTGGTAGGCATTTAACGGGCATACATATAAAGATGTGGCGAATGATATTAGTTATAGCTGTTGTTTTGATTATCTTCCTGTTTATAGCCGGGAACATGCACACAACTCAAGTGAATCTGCCCTTTGGAAAAGGCTTTGAGACAAGAACAGTTTTTCTTTTGGTTTTAAGTTTTCTTCTCGGTTATGGCACCGCATATTTTGTAGGAATTATAAGGAATTCAAAGAATCGCAGAAAGTAAATTAGCCGCGAATGAACATAAGTAAAATATATTCAAACGCCGATGAGTCTATCCGTCCGGTTCTTACAGGATTGCTTGGAAACCTGGCACTTGCCATTTTGAAGATTGGGTTTGTCTCGCTGGGCGGCAGTAAGCTGGTTTTGATGGACGGTCTTTTCTCTCTTATGGTGGTGTCCGCCTTTTTGATTCCCTGGCAGGCACAGGTTTTAGAAAAAAAAATCGGCGACGCACAGTACCCTTACGGTCTTGGCAAGATACTGTTTATAAGTATGACCGTTGTAGGTTTGCTTGGCCTGGTTATTGCCGCTCATATGCTCTATTACAGCCTGATGATAATGACCGGTTCCAAACTGGGCGGCTCATACACGCTGGGGGTAATGGTAACTCTTATATCAATAATAACCAATGAGGTTCTTTACCGATACCTGAGGGAAAAGAACAAAAAATCCTCAAACGGCATGCTCGCTATGTCCGGGCGGTATAACCGGTACGGAGCCTGGATTTCAACCTTCGTTTTATTGCTTTTGATACTTGCCGGTCTCGGCGCAGGATATCTTATAAGAACCGGAATCGCCATTATCTGTGTTGTTGTGTTCTTTGTAGGGCTGCGGATGATTTTCCTCGGTTTTGCCGGGATTATGGATAAGGTCCCCTCAAAAAGAATTATGGAACGGATAAAGGCATGTGCGCAAAAGGTTAGCCATGTAAAGGAAATTGTAAACGTAAAGGCCAGGTATGTTGGAACACTGCTGCATATCGATATGTGGATAAGCGTGGATGATGACCTCAGTATGGAACAAGCTGACAGAATCGCACGCCGCGTCAAGGTACAGTTAATAGAAAAAATTTCATTTGCAAGGGAAGTAAATATTATTATCGCATGATTAAAAAGAAAAACATCATCATTATTATTGCTGTTCTGATTGCTATACCGTTTTTACCTCTGTTAGCTGTAGCCGGAGGGCTGGTGTATGCCCACATCGCGGGAACTGACAAGGCCGATGATGGTTTTGCCTTCATGCTGCCAAACGAAGCCGGCTTTTACGAGATTACAGCAGATCAATTGGCAGACAAAATTTACGACGAATCCGGCGATAATTATATAATTGTCGATATCAGGGACGATGCATCTTACGACGAAGCCCATATACCCGGGGCGATAAACATACCCTTAAACGAGTTAGGCTACAGGTTGTTCGGCCTGGATAAAACAAAGGACATAATCGTATATTGTTTTACAGGTGTAACAAGCGAGGTTGCCTGCCAGATACTGGTAAATGCAGGGTTTAAGGATGTGTATAACATGACAGGCGGAATAAAGGCGTGGGATTATCCTATTG
>JABMRO010000347.1 GCA_013202635.1 Planctomycetota bacterium | reverse complement strand
GTGTAATAGGGATAGGTTCGTTTGTCAAAATCGGCGGCAAGGGAAGAGGAGATATCAGGGACTTTAGAAAGATTCCGGGTGTCCGTATTGCAGCATTGTGTGACTGTGATGAAAACCACCTCAACTATGAATTGAACCAGTTTAGTAAGCGAGGTGAGAAGGTCAAGGCCTACAGGGATTTTCGTGACCTGTTGGATGACAAGGACATCGATGCTGTTTCTATTACGACGCCGAACCATTGGCATTCGCTGATGACGATTATGGCCTGTCAGGCTGGAAAAGACGTGTTCGTTCAAAAACCCGCCTCACACAACATCTTTGAGGGTCGCAAGATGGTCGAGGCCATGCGCAAGTACAATCGCGTAGTACAGGCCGTTCATGGGCCTCGGAACAGCGGCGCGATTGAGGAATCACTTGAGTATATCTGGGGCGGTAATCTGGGGAAAATCAAATGCGTGTATGGGATTAACTACAGGCCGAGGATGAGCATCGGCAAAGTAGATGGACCACAATCCACACCCAAGTTGTGCGATTACAATCTCTGGTGCGGCCCGGCCCCTAAGAAACCGCTGATGCGAGAGCACCTGCACTACGACTGGCATTGGGACTGGGATACCGGTAACGGCGATCTGGGAAATATGGGCATTCATGCTATGGATGGGTGTCGCTGGGCCTTAAGAAAAACTACACTGCCGAAGCGAGTGATAAGCATTGGGGCACGTCTGGGCTATGATGACGATGGACAGACCCCGAATACAATGATTACCCTGTTGGATTATGAGCCGGCCCCTATCATTTTTGAAGTTCGCGGACTGCCTCGCAATAAGTCGTTTCGACAATCGAACTGGGTCAAGAACGCACGGGTAAGTATGGATGAGTTCCGCGGGGTACGGACAGGATTCATAGTACAATGTGAAGGTGGTTACGTAAAAGACGGGGCGGCTTTCGATAATCTCGGAAAGTTAATAAAGGAATTCACCCGCAAACAACCCGGTTGCAAAGAGAATTTTATCAGCGTTGTTCGCAGCCGCAAAACCAATGAACTCTTCACGGATGCCCTGGAGGGACATCTCTCCTGCGGTCTGGTTCATATGGCAAACATCTCATATCAGGTGGGAAAACACAAACACAATAACGAAATCCGCCAGGTTATTAAAAGCAAAGCGGAATTCTATGAGTCGTTCGAACGCCTGATTGACCATCTCTTGGCCAATCGACTTGGAGTCAATAAAAAATTGCTTGCTTTGGGTTCAATGCTGACTATGGACCCCGATAAAGAGAGATTCACCGGCCCAATGAGTAAAGAAGCGAACAGGCTTATTTCACGAAAATACCGCAAGCCGTTTGTCGTATCTGATAATGTATGATAGTAGAAAGGAGAGTGCCAGGTGCGTTCAACTTCTTACACTATTGCTATGGTTTTGTTATTGATTCTATTGAGTAACATACTGGCGCAGCCGTCCCAGGAGCAGCAGGGCGACGCTTCACATTACGTTGTTGATACCACGTGGCCTCGGAAACCGGACCGCTTCAAATGGGGCCAGATGCCCGGCATCACTGTGGATAAACAGGATCAAATCTACATCTTTACTCGCAGTCAGCCGACTGTTCAGGTTTACAAGACCGATGGAACTTTACTGCGCGCCTGGTATATGGAGGATTCCAGTGGGTCGCATTTTATCAGAATCGGCCCTGATGGAAATATTTGGACCGCAAATATTACAGAACAGGTTGTGCGTAAATACAGCCCCAAAGGTAAGCTGCTGTTGACGCTCGGTGAAACGGGCATTGCCGGTACCGACAAGGAGCATTTTGACAGGCCGACCGACATGGCGATACTTCCTTCCGGCGATATTTTTGTCTCCGACGGATATGGCAATAGAAGGGTTATTCACTTTGATGCCAAAGGTAAGTATGTTAACCAGTGGGGTCAAGCCGGCAGTGAGCCGGGCCGGTTTGCACTGCCTCATTCGATTGTAGCAGATTCTCGTAAACGGCTATATGTTGCCGACCGGGACAACGCTCGCATCCAGGTCTTCGATACCAGGGGTAAGCTGCTCGCTGTGTGGGCGGACCTGATTACACCCTGGGGTCTTTGTATGACGAAAAAAGATGAGATTTGGGTCTGCGGCTCTTCTCCTGTCAGAGATACAACAGGCAAGTGGCTCGTTAATCCGCCACCGGACCAGATAATAATGAAGTTGAACTTAGATGGCAAAGTTCTGTTGCGGGTGCCCCTGAACCAAATTACAGTTCCACCGGGGAAATTGGGCGAGGTAAACCTGGTGCACAGCATCGGCGTGGATTCACAGGGAAATGTCTACCTTGGGGACATTCAGGGTGGACGGGCGCAGAAGTTTTCACGAAAACCGTGACGTTTATTTTTCATGGCCAAGGACAGATCTTTTAGATAGCGGATTTAGAGCTTTTCTCAGCTCAAGTTTGCTGCCATGATACCGGCCTGATATCTTGGATTTTGGACTCGTCCAGCTCAATCCCAAAGCCCGGCCGGTCTGACAGCTCCAGTATTCCGTTAACCGGTCTTGGCTGGTGTTTTTCGAAGTCATAGTAACTGTTCATTTTCTGAATCAGGTATTCCACAAGAGGACAAACTTCTATCGGTTGACTTGCGACCACATGCATGGCGGCATGAAGGCTATGGCCATGCGGGATAACATTCACACCATGAACTGATGCCAGCGTACATATCTTGACCAGCTCACTGACACCGCCGCACCATTCCGGGTCGGCCTGAACCACCATGATTGCATCGGCCTTGAGGAACTTGTGGACATCATAGCGACTGTAAAAATGCTCTCCCGTGGCCACAGGGATTGAGGTTTCGCGGCTAAGCTCGATGAAGGCATCCAAATTGGCTGTCTGGAAGGGCTCTTCAATCCATCGCGGACGATATTGCTCTGTCCGTCTTGTCCAGGCTAAGGCGTACTGAAGATCCCATTTCCAGAATGCGTCGAACATGAGGTCCACATCATCCCCCACGGCTTCGCGAAGCAGACGAACAACTCTCACATCCTCTTCAACACCGCCGGGGCCAAAGCTGGGGCCGCGGTCCCGCACAAACCATTTCTGATGTCGATATCCCTGCTGTTTCAGCTCTCGGGCTTTCACTTGCAGAGCGGATGGCTCCTGTGAGAATCCCAGACAACTGGCATAGGCCCTTACCTTATTTCGCAAACCGCCGAGAAGCCGATAAACAGGCAGCCCGAAGAGGCGGCCGCGAAGGTCCCAGAGGGCATTGTCCACGGCGCTGAGACCCATGATATAGTGACTGCCGCGTGAATGCCGGTCTGCTCGAAACATCTTATCCCAGTATGCTTCATAAGCGAGAGGGTCCTGTCCGATTAAGCGTCCCTTAAAGAATCGGTCAACAAACATGGCCGCTTCGTTGTCAATTGGACCATAGAGACCCGTAAGGCCTTCGTTAGTATGGATTTTCAAGTAAAGCATCTTTCTTTTGTTTTTCCCGGTTATCTGGAGAACTTCCACTTTTGTGATTTTCAGGTTTGCTCGCTTGCTTTGGCTGCCTGATCCGATTAAATTTGTAGAAGGAATGATTTCTGCACAAGCACCAAGATGAGGAGCAACACCTAATGCTGCAAGACTTGTTAGAAAATTGCGTCGCTTCATATAATCAATCATCAGTATCTCCTTTCGTCAGAGAAATCATTTCTATCAAATTCCCGTGCACTAAATTTTTCCGTTCACTACTAATCAACTCAGCGGTTGTTTCTCTCCTGGTAAATCACACCAGAGAATTATAGACCTCACGGATAGAATCAATGATATGGTCGTTGATACGCTGGGTGTATTTTGCGCCGATGCGTACCTGGACGAAACGGTCGAATATCCCCAGTGTTTGGCGGCAACTGTCCGGGCCATATTTGATTTTCTTTCCTTCCGGGCTGTTAAATGAGGGCCAGTTGGGGTGTCGCGTTCTTTTGTTGATTACGGATTCCTGAACCGGCAGTAGAACCGATCCCGTTAGAGTGGATGCCGGAACCCTTCGTTTCCTCAAATCCCGGATGCAGCGGTTACGGGTTGCTTTGTCTTTCATTTCGAAATAAATACCGTAACCAATATCACCGTCCGGGTCGGGGCGGTGGCGTAGGCGAATGCCGGGCAGATTTTTAATGCCGTTATATACAGCTTCTGCATTACCGCGCAGTTGAGCGAGCATGGAATCGAGCTTGGACAACTGCGCCCCAAGCACGGCTCCCGTAAATTCATTCATCCTGAAGTTCTCTCCGGCAAATGTTTGTACCTGGCTTGGGCCCGAACGGTCAAGAAAAAGCTGACGTATTGTGCCCATATCGTGAAAGCGCGCCGAGCGTTCGTAAATGAGCGGATTACTAGTTACCAGTGCACCGCCTTCGCCTGAGGTAATCATTTTATTGACCTGAAAACTATAAATGCCCACGTCACCGATTGACCCCAGTGTTTTTCCGCGATAAGAACCGCCGACACATTGCGCACAATCCTCCAGTACCGCCACTCCGTTTTTACCGGCTATTTCCATAATTGGGTCCATATCACACAGACCGCCAAGTAAGTGCACGGCAATGACGGCCTTAGTGCGAGGAGTTATCTTTCGTTTGAAGTCCTCGGGATCGATGTTAAGGGTGCTGTCGATGTCGGCGAAGACCGGCAAGGCTCCAGCATGGACCACACAAGTATAATCCGACCACCATGTGTAGGCCGGAACAATCACCTCATCGCCCGGCCCGATACCGAGACCTGCAACCGCGCAATCCAGAGCCGCTGTGCCAGAAGTTACGCCGAGTGCAAAGCGAGTGCTCATATATTTTGTAAAATTTTCTTCAAAACGCAGCACTTTCGTTGGTTTTCCCGATCCCCAATAGCGGAAAGGAGACCTGGATTCCAATACCTCCAGCAGCGCTTGTTCTTCATGTCTGTCGAAGAATTGAGGTCCGATGTATCCCGGATTTATGTTCGGAATTTCCGTTGGTCTTTCTTTACCCAGGAGCTTCTGCGTTCCTAAACCGGTCGCTGCTCCGGACAAGGCAATACAGCTTGTTTTTAGGAAATTCCGGCGGGTGATACTTTGTTTTTCTGTGTTTTTGGCGATATTTTTAGTGTTCATTTTCAGCCTCCTTTTTTGATTCATTTTACCAGCTAAATGCTTCTAATCAATCTGCCGTGCCTGTACGTTGCTTGCCGATATAGCTGGCGACTGTCTGGACGGTATCAA
This sequence comes from Planctomycetota bacterium, assembly GCA_013202635.1. Taxonomy (GTDB): domain Bacteria; phylum Planctomycetota; class Phycisphaerae; order Sedimentisphaerales; family Anaerobacaceae; genus NIOZ-UU13. The sequence continues at coordinate 570 of JABMRO010000347.1, read as the reverse complement.
GCCACAATCCGTTGGCCGGGTCCTGAGCATATTCACAAAGAGCCTTTAGAGTTGACGAGAGAGTAGTCTGGCGTCCTCCTTCGCCGATTTCGTGGCCGCAAAAAACCAACCAGCCCCCATTTGCCGTTGTTTTATCTATCCACTGTTTGACCTGCTCAAAGTCCTTGCCGTCCAGCTCCACACCCATCAGTTGTGCCATATCGCAAAAGGCCGGGTCATTCGACCACTCGTCCATCCAGCCGCGTCCAGCTAAAAATTCCTCTGCTATCAGCGGCACATAGCTTTTAAGATTTTGTCCCCGTCCTACAAATTTCTGTCCACAGGGATAGGCGAAGGTAACCGGCCTAACGCCGAGTAAACGCTCGATAATATTGTTTGACTCTTGGAGTTCGTACCGCATCTTATCGAGAGTGTAATTTTCCAATGCCCTTTCACGAGCGAACGGGAAGTTGCCCGAGCAGGGATGAGTCGTTGTATGATTTCCGATTTCGTGGCCGTTGGCTGCTGCTTTCTTCCAGGCATCCAGCCGTTCCTCCAAAGGCTGAATCGAAACATAAAAAGTGGCCTTGG
>JABMRO010000346.1 GCA_013202635.1 Planctomycetota bacterium | reverse complement strand
TGCCACAAAGTTACCGAAGGATTTGAATTTTTACACGGACCAACAGCGATCGGCGAATGTACAGTCTGTCATAATTCTCACAGCTCCAACCATAAAAGTTTATTGGTTGCCCAACACTCTGAGCTTTGTTTCTCCTGCCATATTGTAACACAAGATGAATTAAAGAAATATGAGTTTGTTCACGAACCGGCCAAGAACGACTGCATCGGCTGTCATAATCCTCATGGCGCCAGTAACTCAAAGATGGTTAAAGACGTCGCTCCTTATCTTTGCTACACTTGTCATAAGGACATACAGAATGCTGCTGAGAACTCCATGTACCAACATAGCGTTGTCTCTGATATAGACGGTTGTCTGAAATGTCATACTCCACATGCCTCAACTGTTAAATTCATACTGAAAAGCGAGCCAACTACGATTTGCATGACCTGTCATGATAAGCCCCAGGAAATAACCAAAGACGAAATTCTTCCTGCTTTCACAGAACAGATCAAAGACAAGAAATTCCTTCACGGTCCCGTCAACGACAATGATTGCAGTGGATGCCATGTAAGCCACGGCAGCAAGTATTTCAAACTCCTGGCGAAAGAATACCCTCCGATTTTTTACGCTCCGTTCTCAGAAAAGAACTACGAGCTTTGTTTCGGTTGCCACCCTAAAGACCTTGTTTGGACTCCAGAGACAAATAATCTTACAGATTTTAGAAACGGGAGTACAAATCTACACTTTTTACACGTGAACAAGGAGCGCCGCGGACGCACGTGCCGAGCCTGCCATCAGACACACGCAAGCGACATTCCAAAGCATATTCGCGAGAGTGTACCGTACGGGATGTGGGATCTGCCGGTTGGCTTTACGAAAACCACAACAGGCGGCAATTGCACATCCGGTTGTCATTTGCCCAAGGATTATGACAGAGAAAAAGCCGTGGATTATTCCGCCCCGCAAGCGGCAAATCTCACACAACTGCCATCCGGCACATAGAAAGCCGTTGAAATTTGACGATAATGAAGTACAAAAAAGCCGTTATTGTTATTTCTGTTATTATGATCAGTTTGTTTCTGCCGGTTCGGACAGCAAACTGCTCCGGACGCAGAATCACCATTGGCAATAAAATGCCGGAGTTTTCTGCATCTGACCTCTCTGGTAAGCTCTTATAGATTACAAACACGGTAACGGGAAAGTTCTTTTAGCAATGTTTTTATCCTCCAAGCAGAAGAATTCAATCCGGGCAGCTAAAGATATTAAAGGAATAGTGAGCAAACTGGCAGGTCAGGCAAAGAGCCTTAGCGTTGTCGTTGCTGTAAATGACCCTAATAACCAAACTATTTTTTGTTCCGAACCAAACGAGCCAGACCCAAATGAATCTGGTGTTGTTGTTCGCGTAGTTGCCGATACAGAGTACAAGTTATGGGGAAAATTTGGCATAATCGCAACACCAACAGTGATAATTTCAGATATGAACGATACGGTACTTTGGGTAAAAGCCGGCCATGGATACAATTTCGCTCCTGTGGTACGGGCCCGATTGAATCAGGCTCTGGGGATAGCACAGGAGATAGACCCTAATGAAGCTGGTCGGGTAAGAACCGTAACAAATGCAACATTGGATGCCCGCGCAATAAGGCACCTGCAAATGGCAAAAATGCTGCAGGAGAAGGGCAGAATCGAATCAGCCATTGTACAAATGCGCAAGGCTCGAGAACTCGATCCCAACTCACCTAAACTGGCTTTGGAACTCGGTAAACTGTTGAGCGCTATCGGCCGAGGCAAAGAAGCCCTTGAAGTTATCGAAGGAATTCCCGCAATCAGCCGGCATGACAAAGCTGAACTGTTGACAGCATCCGGCTCAGCTAAACGACAACTGGGCGAGCTCGACAAAGCCGAAGAGCTTTTAATCCGGGCATCAAAACTTAACACCAAGTCAGGTAGAGTGCTTTTTGAATTAGGCAAGGTTCATCAGGCTAAGGGAGAAGTGGAAAAAGCGATGCTTACTTATTATCGGGCATTGACACTGGTCTTTGGCAAGGAGTTGAATATCAGTGATCTCAAGTAATGATAACATACTTATATTGGATTTTATGGACCAAAGGTCTGCAATTTATAACTATGGGGATATTTAGTGGTCACTGTCATCTGACTTTTCATAATGAAAAGATTTCACCGAACCAATATTGAACCCATTTCTCAAAAATATAATAATAGAATATAAATCTCAGCTTGATTTGCTACATTATTTAGTACAAATAGTTTGAAAATTCAATAGTATAGGTGAACCAATGAAAACAAAAATGATTTTGAAAATTCTGATAGGTGTAACTGTTATCGGGGGCGGCCTGGGTTATTTCACGTTTCAGGCCATGCAGTCATCGTGGTCTTATTATTATTCCGTGGATGAATTCTCAGCCAACATTTCTGATATGAATAACTATTCATTCAGAATCGCCGGGAGAGTCAAACCCGGAAGCGTGAATCGCGATTTACAGAACATGAACCTGACCTTTGCTCTGGCCGGAACCAAAACAGAGATTCCTGTGCTGTATGAAGGCACTGTTCCGGACAATTTTGCCGAGGACATCGAAGTGGTAGTTGAAGGCAGGCTGGACGAGAATAAATCCTTTAAGGCCAAAACCCTCATGACAAAATGCGAATCAAAATACAAGGCAAAAGTGGAGTAAATTATGTCAGGACTTGGAAATTTCGCCCTCTTACTTGCACTTTTTTTAAGCGGCTATGCGGTTGTAATTGACCTGTTAGGTTCCCTGCGAAGAGACCCGGGATTAATCAAAAGCGCTCGCAATGCGACTGTTGCATACATGGCCTGTCTAAGTGTGGCTATGATTGCTCTGTGGGTACTGTTGGTCAAGAGTGATTTCGCTGTAATTTATGTCGCTGAACATACTTCCAGGGCGCTGCCGTTTCCGTACAAAATAAGCGCATTATGGGCGGGCTCTGCCGGCTCGTTACTGCTGTGGTTATGGCTCCAGACCGTATTTCTGGTTATGGTATATTGCAAATCTGAATATAAGCACAGAAGTTTTTCTGCAACTGCCCGTATGATAGCCAATCTGGTCAGCGTTTTCTTTCTTATTATTTTGAACAGTGATAAAAATCCATTTGAATTGTCCACGGTTGCCCCCGTTGACGGTGCTGGTCTTAATCCCTTATTGCAGCACCCTGCGATGGTTTTGCATCCCCCGATTCTTTTTGTCGGCTATGCGGGTTTCTTGATAACTTTTGCATGGGCCTTTGGCTGGCTCAAAACGTCTGACGAAGACAACACTCTGCCACTTCTTAAACAGGCCCAGAGGTGGGCAATGTTTGCCTGGTTGTTTTTGACAGTCGGCATCGTATTAGGCGCATGGTGGGCGTATGAAGAGCTTGGCTGGGGAGGTTATTGGGCGTGGGATCCTGTCGAAAATTCATCACTGTTGCCCTGGCTTACAGCAACCGCATTACTTCATTGTTTCAGGATTTATAACCGGCGTTCTTCAATTGCAACTTGGACAGTGCTGCTTAGTATCCTTACGTTCAGTTTATGTGTTTTCGGCAGATTTCTTACAAAATATGGATTGGTTTCCAGTGTTCATGCGTTTCCGAATCCCGGTCTTGGTATTTTGCACGTCGTATTGCTGATACATGTGTGGGTAATAGCAGGGGTACTCATGTTGTGTAATTATATACGTAAGAAAAAAGACCCACCGAACACCAGGATACCCAGCCACCGATTTGTCATTCTTAACAACTGGCTGTTGCTGCTGCTGGCCTTGGTGATATTCGTAGGAACACTATTTCCGTTCTTAAGCAAGGTGTTTATAACAATTATTGAGAGCTTATCTTCACAAGTCAGGCCGCCACGAGCCCCGGTCACCCTTGCTCCCGAATTCTTTACAAAGATTACTGCTCCCGGCGGATTGTTTTTGCTTTTGCTTATTGGCCTTTGCCCGCATCTTTTGAGACGCGGCTTTAATAAAAGCTGGCGTATTATTTTGGGAGCTTTCGCGGTTGCCGGAGTGGTGACAGTATGGCTGCTTACATGTTCACTGGACTCCGCACGTCCGAGCGATATATCCGAAGCCATCGGATGGTGGGGACAATGGCTCTTAAGCGGGTCGCCCGCAATACCATGTTTTATTTTAAGCGGCTTTGTGCTGGTCAATCTCTTGGCTGATTTTGTCGGTTACAAAGTGAAGAAATCATCTCGAAATCTTAGATGGTATGGCGCAAGGATTGTTCATCTGGGAGTTGCAGTTATGTTTATCGGCATTGCAGGTTCCGGCGGCTATGCTATTGACAAGACAGCCGCACTGAGAGTCGGTGAGAAAACCAATATAGCCGAATACGAATTGACTTTTGATGACCTCAAGGTCGAACAAGGCCGGAACTTTACAGCCATTGCAGCAGATATTTCAGTCCACAAAAGCGAGAAATTGATCGCTCAATTAAAACCGGCCAAGGCGTTTTACAGCGCAAGCAAAAAAAATGTCAGCGAGATTGATATTAGAAGAACGCTCGCAGGCGACCTTTATCTGGCTCTTACTGAAGTTGACAACAGCCAGAAACTGATAAATCTTCATATCATGATAAAACCCTTAATAAACTGGATTTGGATCGGAAGTTTTGTTATGGTTTTGGGCACTTTAGCTGTATTGCTTTCGTCATTTAAACAAAAAGCAATAACAGCAAAAGACAATTAGAAGGACTTAAAATGGACTATTTGAAATGGATACTATTAGGAGTATGTGTGCTGTTTGTAATTCTGCCTCTGCTTCCAAAACGACCCGATAATACAGAAAAGGAACGGTAAAACATTGTGAAATATTTCTTGACGATATCAATACTGACGTCATTGTTCGCGGCGTCATATCTTGCCGGCCAGAACATTGAATCAGAGAGACAAACAACGCTCACTATAAATGTAACAAACAGAACCGCCAAAGGTACAGCCACTGTAAATGATGAAGTTTTGGTAACCATATATGAACAGGGAAAACCAACAAAAACTCTAAAAGGCAACATTGATTCTCAAGGCAAGGCTGTTTTTGAGAATGTTCCAACAGGCAACAATATAACAGCCCTGCCAAGAGTTAAACACCAGAACATGATGTTTAACGGGCATCCTATTGCACTTAAGACGGGACAAACCGTTTTTAACGCTCCTGTTGAAGTTTATGAGGTCTCAACCGACAAATCTAAACTGTCCGTCGCTGTCCACCATTTTATTATTAAGGTTGAAGCCGATTCTCTTCTAATAACAGAATATATGCGCCTTGATAACAGTTCGGATATGGCGATAACTTCAGAAGAAAAAGATGAAAATGACAACAGTAAAGTTGTAGAGGCAATGCTTCCGGTAGGATTTAAGGATCTGACCTTATCGAGATATTTTCAGGAAAACGCCCTGGTTATTACAAAGGATGGTTTCTACGATACTATGGCTATTCCCCCCGGGCAATATGATGCTGATTTCTCGTACAGACTGGAAATTGATTCAGAAACCATTGACATCGTAAAAAAGATAAGTCTGCCCACATCTGAATTTATGGTTTTTTCGTTATTGGATAAAGGACAGTTACAAGGTCTCGGCGATTCAGGAGGAGAAGTAAACCTGGCTGATGGCAGCTCAGCCGAATATTTTAGTTTCCCGAAACTAAAGGCCGCCGAACAGATAAAATTCCAGGTTGTCGGATTCAATATCAAAAAGTCGAATAGCAGTACGTTAATAACTTTGATTGTGGTATTTGCCCTGATAGTTTTGCTGGTGCTTTGGCGATTACGCGGCCAAAAGAGCTAATTGGGATTTTTTGAATACTTAAATCACTTTATGACGATTTTATCTGATAAGGCCTACGTTGCTGCAAGATATGAATGACATGGTTATAAATGTTAAGTCGGTCAGCAAAGCTTTTGATACGCGTGGTGTGTTGAGAGATATTTCTGTTGACATAGGTACGACGCAGGCAGTTCTTATTTGCGGTATCAATGGAGCGGGTAAAACCACGCTGCTGCGTATCATAGCCGGCCTCTTGCAGCCTGACATTGGCTCTGTTAAGCTTTGCGGATACAATATCCGAAAGGACCCGGAAAAAGCCAAATCACAATTTGGAATGATTTCTCATAAAAGCATGGTTTATCCCGAGCTGACAGTTCTCGAAAATCTTTCTTTTTTTGCGAGACTCTACGGCGTAAAAGACAGCGACGCTAAAATAACGGAATTACTACAGGATGTTGGGCTTCTCTCCTACAGATATGACACAGCCAGTATCCTTTCCCGGGGGCTTCTTCAACGTTTAGCTATTGCTCGGGCTCTGGTACATCAGCCGGCTGTATTGCTGGCAGATGAGCCTTTTACCGGTCTGGATGCAAAAGCCTGTCATCATCTTATCACTGTTTTAAACGAATTTACGAACAATGGCGGTACAATTGTTATGACAACTCATGACATAGATATCGGCCTGCAGTGCTGCAATCGCGTAGTGGTTTTGGACAAATCAAACCTGATATTTGACGCCAGGACAAGCGATATTGATACGGAAAGGTTTTTAAAAGATTATATAAGCTATGCCAGGAGCGCAACATGAGATATTTCTGGCTCAGCTTAAAGGCCATTTTTATCAAAGATATTGTCACAGAACTGCGCGCAAAGCAGGTATTGCCCACAATGATAGTCCTTGGCATGTTGATAGTCTGGGTTCTGCGAATGGCTTCAGAAGCCGTGCTGCAAAGCGAGGCCGTCATCGGCCCGGTCGCATTGTGGATAGCGTTTCTGTTCGCCGGTCTTCTGGCACAGGAAAGATCATTCGCAACCGAACAGCAGCAGGACTGTATCTACGCTCTGCTGCTGGCTCCTGTTGACGAAGGTACAATTTACCTGGCAAAACTGTTTGTCAATATAGTTCTACTGAGCATCTTTGAGGTAATAATCGTCCCAGTCGTTATTGTCGCATTCAGACTAAAAATCAACAACTGGCCTGCTTTGATCGGCGTACTATTACTGGGAAATATTGCCATATCGAGTGTCGGAACATTGTTTTCGGCGATTGTTCAGCTAAGCAGGACACGAGGGGCATTGCTGAGCATTTTAGTTCTTGTCATACTTATGCCGATGATGATACCGGCCACATTTGCACTTCTGCTTGTTTTCGGCGCAATCCCGCCGGAAATGATAGGCACTGGAGCACTTGCCTTTGTAGGTACATTAGGCTCGGCGGTAGGATATATGATTACCTTTGACGCCGTATTTGTGGTTGCATGCTGGCTGTTATTCGGCTTTGCGATAAAGGAGTAAGAAATGCGAAAGATTTTGCTGTTTATTACTTTGGTACTATTGTTGGCCTCAACCTGGATGGCCCTGACAAAAGGTCGGATAGAAGGTCCTGTCGCAAATCCCGACTCACCCGTCCGAAATATCATTTACGCCCATGTCCCCAGTTCAATCTGTTCACTTGTCTGTTTCACCGTGTTACTCGTAACTGCCATTGGTTATCTGGCCACCGGTAATGAATCCTGGGATCACGTGGCGGCAGCAACCGCAGAAGTCGGTATAATTTTTGCCACAGTATTGAACGCAACAGGGATGATTTTCTCGCGTGCCGAATGGGGGCCATGGTGGACTGCAAGTCCGAGACTTGTTTCGTCCGCCGTTTTATGGTTTCTCTATGTCGTGTATCTTATCCTGCGGTCTTCTTTACCCGGCTCAAAACAACGCAGAGCCAGAGTTTGCGCCGTCTTTGCTATTATCGCATTTCTCGACGTACCAATGGTCTATATCAGTGCCCGTTACATGCAGGATATACACCAGCCGAGCTTTACTTTTGACAACTTCTGGCAAAGAGGGGCATTTATTATGGGCATGGTCTCAACGATGCTGTTAACCGCAATGCTGATATGGATAAAGACCGATGTTCTGAAAATCAAATCAAGACTTGAAGCCGAATAATTAATGGAGTTTTTTCAATGTTATACCTATGTATGTCCTTTTCTGTTCTGCTGGTAATGCTGTTCGGGTATATGTTCTATCTCAACAGGGAAATTGCCAACCTTAATAAAAAAATCGACATTCGCCTGACTGGTTCCAACGAGCCAATTTCTTCCGAGCCTTAGCCGAATGTGGAATGGTTCGCCGGGCATAGCCAATATGTACGCAGATATTTGCAGGAAAGCCGCTATAATCTAATATGGAAATAATTCCTGCTACTGTCTGAAGTTTTTAGCACCTCTCCACATACACTCCTGTTCAATGCTCGGAATATTCCAAAAATTCTTGCTAAGAAGTTTACCTTAAGGTAAACTCTCCATTTGGATAGAATGACCTGTTTCGATAATGAAAGGAGTTTATTGATGTTGAACCGGACCTGTCTTTTACACATACACACAGCGCTGCCTTTTCTCATTCTTGCAACCTTAATGTCTGTTGTGGGATGTAATCCGCTCCAACAACAAATCGCTGAGACGAGCTTGACGAAACCGGACTGGGAAAATCCTGATGTAGTGGGTATAAACAAAGAGCCCGGTCACTGCACTCTCATCCCGTACTCAGGTATCGAAACAGCCCTGAAGGCCGACCGCAAAGCTTCGCGGTTCTACAAATCGCTCAATGGAAATTGGAAGTTCCACTGGGTTAACAAGCCCGCCGACAGGCCGCTCGATTTTTATAAGCCCGATTATGACATCAGCACCTGGAAGTTAATTCCCGTGCCCTCCAATTGGCAAATGCACGGCTATGGAATTCCTATTTACCTCAATGTTCCGTACCCCTTCCCGGCGAATCCACCCTATATTCCTCACGACTACAACCCTGTCGGTTCCTATCGCAGAAGATTTACAATATCCAACGATTGGAAAGACCGCCGGATTTTCCTTCACTTCGACGGTGTCAAAAGCGCCTTTTATCTATGGATTAACGGCCAAAAGGTCGGCTACAGCCAGGACAGCATGACGCCTGCGGAATTCAACATCACACAATATCTAAAGTCCGGAGAAAACATCCTTTCCGTCGAAGTCTATCGCTGGTCCGACGGCAGTTACCTTGAAGACCAGGACATGTGGAGACTCAGCGGTATATATCGAAACGTCTATCTATTCGCTGCTCCGCAAGTGCACATCAATGACTTCTTTGTCCGAACCGACCTCGACGATAGCTACACCGATGCCACCTTAATGATTCGCCCCAAGATTTCCAACTATACCAACCAGAACATCGAGGGATGGACTGTTGAGGCCCAGCTTTATGACCCAAATAAAGAACCCGTGCTGACCAAACCTCTGACCAGAACTGTCTCATCCATTATCAACGAGCAATATCCGCAAAGAGACAATGTCAAATTCGCACTTTTAGAACAAAAGATCAGCAATCCGAGGAAGTGGTCCGCTGAGTTTCCAAACCTGTACACACTGGTCCTGAGTCTCAATGATGCTGAAGGCAAGACCGTCGAGGCCGAAAGCTGCCGGGTTGGCTTTCGTAAGGTCGAGATAAAAGACGGTCAATTGTTAGTGAACGGCCGGTCGATTAAGCTGTTCGGCGTGAACCGGCATGAGCACGACCCGGACCACGGCCGCGCCATCCCTGTCAGCCAAATGATACAGGATATCAAGCTGCTCAAGCAAAATAATATCAACGCTGTTCGTACCAGTCACTACCCTGACGACCCAACCTGGTACGACCTGTGCGATGAGTACGGGATTTATCTTATCGATGAGGCAAACCTTGAATCGCACGGTCTGAAGGGCTACCTTTCAAACGTACCCGGCTGGCACAATGCCTTTGTGGAGCGGGCCGTACGTATGGTTGAGCGTGACAAGAATCATCCGTCCGTCATTATTTGGTCGCTCGGCAATGAGACCGGCTGCGGTCCGAATCACGCCGCTATGTCAGCATGGATAAAAGATTACGACTCGACTCGTCCGATACACTATGAAGGGGCGGCGGGGGACCCTGTTGACTACCCCTACGTCGATATGATTAGCCGAATGTATGCGAGAATTCCGGAAATCATTCGGCTGGCCACCAACCCGAATGATAATCGACCGATGGTTCTCTGCGAGTACGCCCACGCGATGGGCAATTCTGTCGGCAACCTTAAGGAATACTGGGACGCCATCCGCACGCATAAACGCCTCATCGGCGGCTTTATCTGGGACTGGGCGGACCAGGGATTACGTAAAAAGAGCCCGGATGGACAAGAATTTTGGGCCTATGGTGGTGACTTCGGAGATAAACCCAACGACGGAAACTTCTGCTGCAACGGCCTGGTTCAGCCCAACCGAAAACCCAATCCCTCACTCTATGAAGTCAAAAAGGTATATCAGCGCTTACACGTCCTGCCGGTCGATATTCTGGCCGGGAAGTTTCACATCTACAACGAATACGACTTTCTCAACCTTGATTTCACCGATATCAGGTGTGAACTCTCCGCCGATGGCCGGGTAATTCAAAAGGGTACTTTACCGAAACTATCCCTCGCCCCTGGCGCTAAAAGAGAACTGCAACTTAACTTTAAGGAGCCAGACCTTCAGCCCGATACCGAATACTGGATTAAGATATTCTTTACCCTCGCCGACGATACCTTATGGGCCAGGCGCGGACACATCCTCGCATGGGACCAGTTTAAGGTCCCCTTTGATGTCCCGCCGGCACCGGTTGTTGACCCGAACACAATGCCGTCGCTTACACTCAAAGAAACCGCACAAAACATCACCATCACAGGTGATGACTTCGAACTTATGTTTGGAACAGAATCCGGCTCACTTGAATCTTATGTCTTCAATGAAAAACAGCTCATCGCCTCGGCCATGGTTCCAAACTTCTGGCGTGTGCCAATAGATAACGACGAGGGAAACAACATGCCCGAACGCCTCGGTTCCTGGCGTAATGCCGGACCTGACCGGACAGTTAATACCGTTAATGCCGAACAGCTCAAGCCTCAGGTCGTTCGTATCACCACAGAAGCAGCCATTCCCGTTGGAACAAACTCCACCTGTAAAACTATCTATACCGTTTACGGTAGTGGTGATATCATCGTCGATTCAAACTTCGCCCCGCATGGTGACAATCTGCCCGACCTGCCGCGATTTGGCATGCAGATGGCAGTGCCGGCCCGGTTTAATAAGCTCACCTGGTTCGGCCGTGGTCCACATGAAAACTACTGGGACAGAAAAACCGGCGCCGCTCTCGGCCTCTATACGGGAAATGTCAACGAGCTAATCCACCGCTATGTCAGGCCTCAGGAAAACGGCAACAGATCAGATGTCCGGTGGATGGCTTTGACCGACGCAAACAGTGTAGGCCTTGTTGCTGTCGGCATGCCTACAATCGACATTAGTGCCTGGCCGTTTACAATGCAGGACCTTGAAGATGCAAAACACATTCACGAACCTCCCCAGGGCGATACCATAACCGTCAACCTCGACTATAAGCAGATGGGCGTCGGTGGTGACGATAGCTGGGGTGCGCAAACACATCCTGAATATACCTTGCCGGCCAAGCCTTACCATTATCGCTTGCGTCTTATGCCCTACGATCGAGAACGTGGCAACATACTAAATCTGACAAGACGCAGATTACCTGAATTGAACTGACAACATTATTGTTGATGAGGTCCATATATTCAGGCCTATCATAAAGCAAACTATTAATATTTTTGCATAAGATGTCGTTGCCAAGGAAGATGTCATTCGTATCTTTCTCGACTCAATTGTTCTCTTTGCTCAAATCTACAAAATCTGATCGGAACCAGAGACCATCGATGAGTTTTTTGTTGCCATACTTGAAATTTTTGATCGGTTTCTTGAAATCCTCCGCATATGCCGTGACGCCAAGGTGACTCATACCACCCCACAGTTCGATATGGACATAATCATCGCCTTCCACGCGAATATAGGTTGGTTTGAGTGCTATGATTTCTTTCGGTAACTTCTCCACATCAGGGTGCTTATCGGGCCAAGCAATTTTGTATTCACCTCGATACCCTTCCTTCATAATAGCCCTGCATGCAATTAGAAGAGCCTGGTGATCAGTGCGATGAAGAAGTCTATCAAGATCAGATCGGAATGTAAATATCCTGAAGAAACCAATACCACTCAGAATCAAAATACAGTACAATAAACCAATTGCAACCAAAGGAGATATGCCGATGTATATTAGAACCTTGTTACGTTTCTTCATGTAAATACTCGCTTTCACAGAAGGATGATAAATGTCTTTATCACCTTATCTGACCCGGTTCATCTGCAAGAATCTGCCAATGAACGGATTATAGCACTAAACACTAAAGCAGTAAAG
>JABMRO010000345.1 GCA_013202635.1 Planctomycetota bacterium | reverse complement strand
CCCATAGTGGGGGTATTTGCCTTTTCTTTGGTCAGTTCGTTGAGGGTGGCGTGGTGAAATTCGGGTCGGTCGCCGATTTTTTTGCGCATCAGCCAGCGAATGATTTTAGGTCCGATCAGAAGGGCGATGAGCAAGCTGGTCAGTATGGCTGAGACCGAGCGAAACCCCACGTTCTGATAGGCATAAAAGCCAATCTGGTGAGTAAAAACGTCTCGCAGATACCATAATAAGTGGTATATCATTTTGTAATCCGTGTCCCGTGACCAGTGAGTCCGGTCACGAGAAAAGCTTTTTTAGTTTCTCGACGACTGTTTCCAGCCGGGCCGTACGTGAACCTTTCACTAATATTATATCGTAATCTTTTATGAATTCATGCAGATTATTACAGACAGAAAGGGCATCTTCAAAACATTTTATTTGCAGCGAAGCCGCCCGGCGGGAATCCGAATTGGGTTCGTCGGCTGTTTTAGCGGCGCCGGCGGTGATTTCAGCAAACTTTCCGACAGCTATCAGCAGCTCAACTTTGGCCTGTGCGACAGATGTGCCCAGCTCGGCGTGCAGGCGCTCGGTCTGTTGTCCGAGTTCGGCCATATCGCCGCAGATGAAGACTAATCTGCGTTTTCGAGTTGGGTCGAGGCCGGCTAATATATTCAGGGCATTTTTCATTGAGGCGGGATTTGCATTGTAGCAATCGCTCAATATCATAAGCGTTCCGATTTGCAAAAGTTCGGTACGCATGGAAACGGGTGAGAGGTTACTGACGGCCTGTGTGAAAGAAACGATACTCATATCAAATTGGCTGCAGACAGCCCAGGCGGCGAGTGTGTTTTCGAGGTTGCCAGGACCGGCTAAGGGTAAGTGCACCTGTGTACCGTCGATAGTGAACCGGCTGGAGGATGTTTCGTATCTGATGTTTTGTCCCTGATAGTCGGCGCCGTCTGATTTGCCGAATGTTACGAATTTGATCCCTTTGGCCCGGCAGGTACCGACCAATTCGTCGAAGTCGGCGTTGATTATAAAAACGCCGTCTGGTGTAAGCCCTTCTGAGATGGACAGCTTCTCTTCTGTAATTGTTTGGAGGCTGCCGAATCCTTCCAGGTGGGCCGGGTGAACGTTAGTTACAACTGCGATGTCCGGGGCGGCGATACGAGTAAGGTGGGCTATTTCGCCGGGATGATTACTGCCGAGTTCGGCAATGACAATCCGGCAGTCCGGGTCTGCTGTGAGCAGGGTCAGGGGAAGACCGATGTTGTTATTAAAACTCTTCGGCGACTGATGAACTCGGAAACGCTGACTTAAAGCCTGATAAGCTATTTGTCTTGTCGTTGTTTTGCCCGCCGAGCCGGTTATCGCAACCACTTTGAAGCCAGCTTGCCGGCGGTATTGGCTTGCAAACTCGCCGAGGGCTTTTATAGTATCGGGGACTTTGAGTACTGGGTTGCCGGCAATTTTTTTATCTTCGATGTCTTTGCAGGCTACGGCACAAACGGCGCCTTTTGCGAATGCTTCGGCTACGTAATCGTGGCCGTCGAAGTTTTCGCCGGCAATCGCAAAGAAACAATCACCGGCTTTGGTCGTCCGCGAGTCTATACTTACGCCGGTGAAAATGCCGGTGTTTGCGACCGGCCTGGCTTTTACTATCTGAACCAGGGCTGATATCGGAAATTCTTTCATTTTCGTTTTCGATAATCAAATTATGTATTTTCAGCGAGATAAGCGATTGTTGATGTAATATAAGTAATTATGCTATAATTTTGTAGATGGTCAAGGATTTTGAAATCATCGGAGATATTAAATCGTGTGCACAATATTTCGTTCTTTTAAAAAATTACAAATATTTGAAAATTAAGCTTGACTAATAACGTTATGCGTTATATAATTTAACTGGTTTATGATTAAAACCTTTAAATGTAAAGAAACAGAGAAAATCTTCGGCCGGGAATATTCTCGGAAGCTGCCTCGTGATATTCAAAAAACAGCTTTTAGGAAACTGCGCATGATTGACAAGAGTAAAACACTAAGTGATTTGAAAATCCCGCCGGCTAACAGGCTGGAAAAATTATCCGGTAAAAGAAAAGGACAATATAGCATTCGTATTAATGATCAATGGCGGGTTTGTTTTAAGTGGATAGATAATAATGCCCTTGGGTTAGAAATTACAGATTATCAT
>JABMRO010000344.1 GCA_013202635.1 Planctomycetota bacterium | reverse complement strand
GCGTGTCGTTCTGCGGCTTTTACGGCTAACTTTCCAACTCATCGGAAGAAAGTAACTGATATCTTTGCTAATTAAATCATGGGCCAGGGCCTTTTCATTCCTGCTTCTGGTATGTACAACCCACCATTGGCCGACAAAATCACGAATCGATTCAGTCTGAGGCCAGATGATTGGTGGATTTTCGCTCAATTTCAGCATTTTTATTGTCCTAATTCGTTCCGTAGAATTTAAGTACGGCCTTTGCTACATATTCAACCTGGTCCGGCGAAAGTTCAGAATATATCGGCAGCGACAAAACCTCTTTACAAAGTTGTTCGGCAATCGGCAAATCTCCCGCTCTGTATCCGAGGTCGCTGAAGCAGTCCTGAAGATGCAGCGGTTTTGGATAAAATATCGCCGAACCTATATTGTTGTCGGCCAGGAATTGCTGCAGCTTGTCTCTTTCCGGTACAGTAATGGTGTATTGGTGATAAATACTGACGTTATCTGCGTTAATTTTAGGTCTTTTTAGCGGTGAATCGCCAAAAAGACTGTCGTAAAGAGCGGCATGTTGCCTTCGTTTTTCATTCCATTCGTCGAGGTATCTGAGCTTGGCGGTAAGAACGGCCCCCTGAATGCCGTCGAGACGGAAATTGCCGCCGATTACTTTGTAAAAATAGCGGGGATTTTGACCGTGGTCGCGAAGGGCCTTTATTTTCTGCGCGAGGTCTTCTCTGTTGGTCGTTACCAGGCCGCCATCGCCGAATCCGCCGAGGTTCTTGGTCGGGTAAAACGAAAAGCATCCGCAGTCACCAAAATTACCTGCCTTGACACCGTCCTGGCTGGCACCTATTGCCTGTGCTGCGTCTTCAATTACTGCAAGATTGTGGCGCCTGGCGGTCTTAGTAATTGCTTTCATCTGAGCGACCTGTCCGAATAAATGGACAGGAATAATCGCTCGAGTTTTGTCGGTTATATTTTGTTCGATAGCGGATGGGTCAATATTGAAAGAGTCGGGATCAACGTCAACAAAAACCGGCTTTGCTCCGAGTCTGACGATAGAACCGGCAGTGGCAAAAAAGGTAAAAGGAGTGGTTATAACTTCGTCCCCCGGTTTTATTTCCAGGGCCATTAAGCTTACAAGCAGAGCATCGGTTCCACTTGAAACACCGATCGCGTATTTGCTGTTGCAATATGCCGCGACTTTTTCTTCGAATTCAGCCACCGCAGGACCAAGAGCAAAAGCCTGTTTGTCGCAAACGTCACTTATTGCCTGGATTACTTCGTCCTTGATATTGGCATATTGTGCCTTTAAATCCAGAATTGGAATCTGCATTAAAACTCCCCTGTAAATCTTATGCTTTTACTACTTTTTTTCCTGCTGAACCGACCGCCGCCGTGGCATTGCGTGCATCAACGACAAGCTTCGCGTTCTTTACAATCCATTTATAATCGTAATCACTATGGTCGGTCGATATTAAAACCACATCGTAGCCTGATAACATTTGTGCCGATAATTTCTTGCTGGTCATTTTCAAATCATGCTGCCGCTGCTTATGGGTCCTGGGGATATATGGATCGTTATAGTCAACTTTGGCGCCTTTTTCCCGCAGCAGTTCAATCAGCTCTATCGAAGGAGACTCGCGTAAATCGTCGATATCCTTTTTGTACGCCAGGCCCAATACCAGGACATTAGAGCCCTTGAGGCTTTTTCTGTGCTCATTAAGAGCTTCGGTTGTTTTTGCAATCACATAGCGCGGCATACTGGCGTTGATTTCACCCGCCAATTCGATAAAACGTGTCGGCATACCGTACTGCCGGGCCTTCCATGTAAGATAAAACGGGTCAATTGGTATGCAATGGCCTCCGAGTCCCGGACCCGGGTAAAATGCCTTGAAGCCGAATGGTTTAGTGCTTGCGGCGTTGATAACCTCCCATATATCGATACCCATTCTGTCAAAAACTACCTTCAACTCGTTCACCATGGCTATATTTACACATCGATAAACGTTTTCGAGGATTTTTGCGGCCTCCGCCGTTTCGAGACTTGAAACGGCAACCGTCCAGACAATGGCGATATCGTAAAGTTTGCAGGCCATATCGCAGCACTTTTTCGTCAGGCCCCCTACCACCTTGGGAATAGTACTTGTAGAAAAGTCCTTATTACCCGGGTCTTCCCGCTCCGGTGAATAAGCTAAGTGAAAATCTTTGCCCGCTTTCAGGCCGCTGCTCTGAAGTATCGGTACCATAACTTCTCTTGTAGTACCGGGATAAGTCGTGCTTTCCAGAACAATCAACTGCCCCCGCCGCAGATATTTGGCGATTGTTTTGGTGCTGCTGATAATAAATTGCATGTCCGGCTCACGGTTCTGAGTTAGCGGCGTAGGTACACAAACCAGAATTGCATCGACGTTTTTAAGACGGGCCATATTGCTCGTCGCCTTAAAGCGGCCGGCTTTTACGATTTGTTTGACCTTCGAATGAGGAACGTGCTTGATTATGCTCCGCCCGGAATTCAGAGTCCGGACCTTTTTCTCGTCGATGTCGAAACCGATTACCTTAAGCCCTGCCGAGGCAAACTCTCCGGCCAAAGGCAGACCGACATAGCCAAGCCCCATAACACCGACTGTAATTTGTTTTTCTTTGATTTTCTCTGCCCAATCTTTCATAAACTACACCTTTCATCAAATCGGCGCAATCAGTTTACCCCCCTGTAAATCTTTGTCAAGCGTAAGTATAGACGCTTTGGCATCTTAT